>NZ_JBIUWM010000009.1:0-44274 GCF_044743445.1 Pseudomonas sp. NPDC087615
GACCCACAGATTACGGCCGAAAAAGCCATCGAACTCAAATGGTTCGGCCTCCGGCCCGATGGCACCACCTACGACCCGGAGCTGGACTGGTTTTTTCCGACTGAAGACGAGGCCAATGACCCCGAGGGCTTCATCATCACCGTCGAGGGCGAGCACGGTAAAACCGTGGAAGGCGGCACGCTGGACCTCTCGTACAACCTGCTCAGCAGCGTGGGCGACGCGATCATCTCGCGCCCTTCGCAACATGCCTCGCTGCTGAACGTCGGCGAACCCAGGCTGGAACTGGTGCCACCGATGGTCCTCGGCGAAAAAGACGGCGCCCTGGAACCCAAAGACCTGCCCGACGGCATCAGCAAACTCACCGCCCCCCGCCCAGTCGCCACCCCGACCGAATCCGGGGATACCGTGACTTACACCTGGGTCGGTGAAGTCACTGGCCAGAAAGAGGATTTCAAGATCCTCAACGCGCTGTCCAAGGACAAGGATGTGGTATTCCCGCTGAATGCCACGTTTGTGGCGACGCACATCGAGCCGAACCGCGGGAAAAAGGTGACGGTGAACTACCGGATTTTGCGGGCGGCGACCAACACCACGAGTTATTCGGATGCGTTGGAGTTTGTGGTGGGTGAGGCCGTGAAACTTGATCCGCCGACCATCGAATCGGTAAAAGGCTCGCCGAGCGGCGTGGAAATCCCCGATAACGGCACCACCGTTGAAACCAGCGTGGTGCTGAGCGGCATCGCCGCCAAGGGCAAAAACGTCGAGATACGCGATGGCGTCGAGGTCAAGGATCAGGTCAAGGCAGATCCGGAGTCCGGAATCTGGACATACACCGTGCCGAATCTGAGTGTAGCGAAGCACAGTTTTACCGCGACCGGAAAGTATGCTGACGAACCTGGTTCCACCGCTTACAACCTCACCGTCACGGCCGTCATCGTGCCAACACTGAGCAATGTACTAGACGACAGGAACAAGGAAGTGCCGGAAGGTACAACCACGGCCAGCACGTCTCTGACACTCAAAGGCACCGCCAGCAAGGGTCAGGATGTCGAGATTTTTGATGGCAACGGTGCAAGCGCAGTGTCGAAGGGAACTGCGACAGCGGATGAAGTCACAGGGCTATGGGAACGCACGATCACTGCTGAAGCGGGTGCGCGTCGGGTGTATGTCAAATCGCTGTACCACAACTCTGCGGTGTATTCGAATGTGCGCACACTGACCGTGGAGACCGTCAGGGCGCCAACTTTGACTTCAGTTAAAGGCTCTCCAAGCGGCAACGAAATCCCCGATAATGGCTTCACCATGGAAACAGCCGTCATCTTGAGCGGCGCTGCAGCAGCCGGGCGGGAAGTTGAAGTGCTCGACGATACGGTTGTCACGGGTAAGGAGACCGCCGATGAAACAACCGGATTCTGGAGCCTGACCGTTTCAAATCTGAGCAAGGCGAAGCACAGCTTTACGGCCAGAGATCTAGAACAACCAAGCCTTGTGTCGGCAGCGAGAACGCTAATGGTGACGGAAGAACTGCGGGAGCCCTTTATGGTGAACGCAACGAGCCCGATTCATCCACTGGCGTATCCGCAAGGCGTGACGATGCGGATGGAATTCCAAGCGCTGGATAACGACAGAGGGCGGCTTGATCATGTAAATGCAGTGGTCGGGGCACCGCCGTTCAAATTAAAAAAGTTTAATGACAACAACCGTGTAAATGAGCCGCTGCCGCAAGCATTCTGGATGACTCACCAAGACTCGGTCGTTGAGTTCCGGTGGATTTTAAACCGTGATGGAGGCCTGGCTGGAAGGTCACCAACGATGAAGGTACGTGTCGAAAAAATCGAGGATGGCGATACACGATTGCCCACGCCCGTAATAGCCGGGAATACAAGCAATCTACTCGACATTACTCAACTTCGGAGCACTGATCAGTCGACCGTTTCGATGTCACCCCATACGCCACGAGAAGTACGGTGGTTGCTTTATGAAGGAACAGACAGACACGGCTTGATCGTAAAATTTCATGACCCCGAGGAGGAAGAAAACGAAACCGCCTCAGACTTCGAAAAAAGCATTCCCTTGGATCGGCTCAAAGAGCTGGGGAATGGCACCACATTAACAATGACATACATTGTCAACTTTAAAGGTGAGTCCATCCTGGAAGAGGCTACAAAGTTTCCGATTCGAACTTATTCCATTCGGGCAATACCGCTCTTTGATGATTTTACAAACTTTGCCAACCTCCAGAGAAATGGCTGGGTAAATGGCCCGGTGATTGTTGATCAGAGAGACTGGAGCTATGCCAACTTACTCGGCTTCTCATGTCTGACCAATAGCACCCACACAAACAACTCAGAAGGTGTCGTATTAAAAAAAACCTACACCAACTTGATTCGTGGCAAAAAATACGAATTCAGCTGTCTTGCATCCAATGGAAATCATCCTCCGCTTGCACAGCTTTCGTTCAGATCAGACTATGAAGTGCTAATAGCCTTCATGTCCCCACCGGCCTCACAGTGGACACCTTATTCATGTACTTTTATTGCGCAATCGGAATACATGAATTTTGTGTTTGGTAGCCACTTGGCTACCGCTACCGGTAATGACTATTTCTTGACTAATTTGCGCATGAGAGAGGTTCAAGGCCAATAAGGGTGACCGCAGAGAGCGTGGAAGCGTTCAGAATCCTGATTCTCTAGCGCGTCGCAGTCTTCGACAGCACCACCGGAACGAAGCAGTCTTTCTGAAGGGGGTTGCCGAAGCTGCGCGCATTGGGATTGTCTTAAATAAGCTAGTTAACCAACGCTTCCGATCACGGACCAAGGCTCCCCCTGCACGCTTGCCTACCGCTACGCCAAAATCCGCCGGCTTGTGTGCCTTTGAGGCGAGTTCTATTGCGGTTCGGTCGCTGACAAGCTGCGAGTGATGTGGTGCGGTTGCGGACGCCTTCGCGAGCAAGCTCGCTCCCACACGTTCTTATCGACGGCTTTGCTGCCACGCTGCCGCCAGACCGCTGCAACAGATCACCGCGATACCGATCACGGTCAACAAACTCGGTGTGTGATTAAAGACCACCCAGCCCAGCAGCCCCGCAAACACGATCTGGCAATAACCGAACGGTGCCAACAGTGCCGGTGCGGCATGGCGGAATGCCTGCGTCAGAAACAAGTGCGCCGTCATCCCGCAACTGCCCAACGCCAGCATCAGTGCGGCGTGAGTCAACGTCGGCACCTGCCAGAAGAACGGCACCAGCGCACTCATCACCAGCGTATTGCACAGCCCGGCGAAAAAGTTGCTGGTGGTCGGGCTGTCTATCTCGGCGAGCTTGCGAGTCAGCAGTTGATAGAAGCAGAAAAACAGCGCCGAGCAGAACGGCAACAACACGGCGGGCGTGAAGAGTTCACCACCGGGATGAACGATGATCAGCACACCGATAAAACCGCAAATGACCGCAATCCACTGGCCGCGGGTGACCCGCTCCTTCAATAGCGGCACCGACAACGCCGTCACCAATACCGGCGCCAGGAAGTTAACCGCCGTGGCTTCTGCCAGCGGGATATACAGCAGTGCTGTGGTGAAGAGCAGGCTGGTGCCGAGCAGGCAAAGTGCGCGAGCCAACTGCCATAAAGGCTTTTTCGTGCGTAGGACGCGCAGCCCGGACTGCGGTAAAAAAATCCCCGCCATGAGTAAGGTGTGCACCACATACCGGGCCCAAACCACCATCACGATCGGATAGAAACCCGAGAGATATTTCGACAGCGCGTCGTGACTGGAGAACAGGAAGGTTGCCACGACAATCAGCAAGATCCCTTTGAAGGGTTGGTTGACTCCGGATAGCGGGGTGCTGACGGTCATTGAATATCTCTAAGAGAGGAACAAACTGAGAGAAGAGCCTCAAGCAATAATTTAGAACTCGATTCCATTTTCAGACACCCATCATCCGTAAAAGTGTGCGAACAACGCACACTTTCATAAACGGGCACCCCCCACAGAATTTCAGGTTAGACGAACAGCTCCGAAGCCAGACTCGCTGCAGACAGCTCTTCGGTAAACCTCAACAGCAACGGTGCCAGTTCGTGCAACCTCGCGCCCGGCATCCGCGCACTCGGCCCGGCGATACTCAGCACACCGATCACCCGCCCATCCGCGGGATGACGCACTACCGCCGCAATCGCAGAAGTCCCCACGGCCGAACTTTCCTCGACGCAGGCATAGCCCTGCTCACGCGCCAATCGCAGGCGTTCAAGCAGTTCGATATTGGAGCGCGGTGCATTCGGCCCGATATCCACCGGCACCTCAGCCGCTTGCCGCTCAACCCGCGACAGCGCCTCGGCATCCGTCATGCACGCCAGCCAGGCATGGCCCGAAGCGGTGTAGAACAGCGGAGCATCGCGGCCCATGTCCGGGTCGTAGCGCAAGCCGGTGCGCGCCCCCTGAGCTTTGGCAATCCACGTCTGCCGCTCGCCGTCGGTGACGCCCAGTCGCACCAGTTCGCCGGTTTCCTGAGCCAGACGATCAAGCACCGGTTGCACGATGTCCGCGCCACTGCTCGACAGGTAACGAAAACTCATCGCCACCAGTTTCGTCGACAAGTGATAACGCAAGGTTTCCGGGTTTTGCCGCACGTACCCCAAGCGGAGCAGTTCGGCGAGCAAACGATGAGTCGCACTTTTCGGGATGTCGATCTGCTCGGCGAGCGTTTGCAGCGCTAAACCACGCGGGTCACTGGTGAGGTTTTCCAGCACACTGAAAACCCGTTCGATTTGACTGCCGGCCATGGTGAGATCCCAATGAAATTTCGTGGATTCTAGAATACGCGCGACACAAAGCAAAATCTGGAACAGCTTGAACGCTTCACAAAAAACCGGTGTTGAATGGAATTCGCCGAACACGACAGGTTCTTACCCGTCGGCTTCGCTGCGGGCGTACGAATAGACGGACGACTGGACTGGCGCCACACTCACACACCAGCAACACTCATCACCACGATCAGAAAGAGGATTCCCGCATGCTATGGAAAAAAGGCCGACGCAGTGACAACGTCGTCGATGCCCGTGGTGATGATACCGGCGGTGGCGGCGGCATGCGTTTCGGTGGCGGTAAGGGTCTGAGTCTCGGGGCCATCCTGCTGATCGTCGGCATCGGTTGGATCACCGGGCAGGATCCTTTACAGATCCTCGGTCAACTCACCGGCCAGACGGGCCAGCAAACGGCACCCACCTCGCAAACCCGCCAGGCGCCGCCGGCCAATGATGAACAGGCCGAATTCGTCCGTTCAATCCTCGGCGATACCGAAGACACCTGGGGCGCGATTTTCCAGCAGGCCGGCCGCCAATATAAGGATCCGACCCTGGTGCTGTTCAGCAATCGGGTCAATTCCGCCTGTGGTCTGGCCACCTCAGCCACCGGGCCGTTTTATTGCCCGGCGGATCAGAAGGTCTATCTGGACATGGCGTTTTTCCAGGAAATGGCGCAACGCTTCAAGGCTGCTGGCGATTTCGCCCAAGCCTACGTGATCGCTCACGAAGTCGGACACCATGTGCAGACGCTTCTTGGCGTCTCGGCGAAAATTCAGACAGCCCGCCAGCAAGGCCGGCAGATGCAAGGTGCTGGTGGATTACTGGTTCGTCAGGAATTGCAGGCCGACTGCCTGGCCGGTGTCTGGGCCTATAACGCGCAGAAGCGTTTGAACTGGCTGGAACCGGGCGACATCGAAGAAGCCTTGAACGCCGCCAACGCCATCGGTGATGATCGCCTGCAGCAACAAGGTCAGGGCCGTGTGGTGCCGGACTCGTTTACCCACGGTACGTCGGCGCAAAGGGTGCGCTGGTTCAAAACCGGATTCGCGCAAGGCCAGGTCGGCCAGTGCGATACCTTCGCGGCGAAAAATCTGTAAATGCATAAGTGGCTTTTGGCTTTACTGATCATTGGCAGCACCGCGCAAGCGGCCGGGGTCGACGCTATCAGCCCCGGGCGCCTGCAACTCAAGGCCGGCGAAATGGCGGTGGGCATCGGCCCGGCGCCGGAAAAGATCGAGCGAGTGCTGATCGTCATTCATGGCCGGTTGCGCAACGCCGAGACCTATCGCAAAAGCGCCGAAAGCGCCGCGGAACTGGCAGGGCAAACCGCCCACACGCTGGTCATCGCTCCGCAGTTCATCAATGAAAGTGATACAGCCCTGTACTCCTTGCCTGCAACCGTGTTGCGCTGGAAAGGCAATGAGTGGATGGGCGGTCGGTTATCCACAGGCCCGAATCCGGTGAGTTCCTATGCGGCACTGGACGAAATCGTCGCCCGAATCACTGATCGCAAGCAGTTTCCGGACGTAAAGCAGATCGTGATTTTCGGTCACTCCGGCGGCGGTCAGGTGGTACAGCGATACGCTTTGCTCGCCAAGGATCAACCCGCGCTCCAGGCCAACGCAATCCACCTGCGCTATGTGGTGGCCAATCCGTCTTCGTATGCCTATTTCAACGAACAGCGACCGGTCGCGTTCGATCACGCGCAATGCCCCAACTTCAATCGCTGGAAGTACGGTCTGTCAGACATGCCGATATACGCCGGTGGGCAAACGCCGTTGCAGCTTGAAAGCCGTTACATCAAACGCGAGGTGATTTATCTGCTCGGACAGCAGGACATCGACCCGCAGCATCCGGCGCTGGACAAAGGCTGCGAGGCCGAGGCGCAAGGGACTGACCGCCTGACGCGCGGGAAGCTGTATTTTGGCTATTTGTTGCGCCGCCATCCGGAAGGGGTGAATCAGCGGCTGGTTGAAGTGCCCGGGGTGGGGCACAACGGCGATGGGATGTTGACGTCGGCGCAGGGGCAGAAGGCTTTGTTTGATCAGTAAGCCTTGCGGTGGCAATGCCGGCCTCTTAGCGAGCGAGCCAGCTCCCACAGAGGGGCGGGCTTCGGACTCAAATTTTGTATCCACTGAAAATCCCCTGTGGGAGCGGGCTTGCTCGCGAAGGCGTCCGTCCAGACACTCAACGGCTCAGGCGAACACCATCCGCCGCAACTCAACACAATCCTGCGCATGCCAGTCCGTCAGCTCCGGCCATGGGTTATCCGGCAAATTCACCAACACCGTCCGCGCACCTGCCGCCCGACCGCAATCCAGATCAAAGCGGTAATCGCCGACCATCACCATCTCGCTGGCCGGCACCGACCACGCCTCGGCCAACTTCAGCAATCCACCCGGATGCGGCTTGGGCGGCGCGTCATCACGGCCCAGCACATCCTCCACGGCAAAGCAGTCAGCCAGGCCAATCGCCTCCAGCGTGACATGCGCCAGTTCGCGGGCATTACGGGTGAGAATGCCGAGGCGATAACCGCGCGAGTGCAGGTCACGCACCAGTGCCACGGCGCCGGTGGCCGGGGTCGAACCCCGCGCCAGATCCCGTTCGTGCTCCAGCAACCATGCATGTTTCGCCGCCGCTTCAGCGGCTGGCAGCGCGCCAAGGTGGGTGAGAATGTCGTCCTCGGGCGGAATCGACAACGCCACGCGAATCGCCGCGAAGTCATGGACAGCAACGGTGAGCGTGCCGTCCATGTCGAACACCCAATGCTTCACATCAACGAGGCTCATGCCCAGTCCTTGCGATGCCGAATCAGGCCTTCCTGAGTCACCGAGGCGACCAGTTGACCGGCGCGGTTGTAGACGCTGCCACGGGAGAAACCACGGGAATTGCCGGCCCACGGACTGTCCATCGCATAGAGCAACCAGTCATCGGCACGCAGATCGTTGTGGAACCACAGCGCGTGATCGAGGCTGGCGACCTGCATGTCTTTCTGCCAGACCGATTTGCCGTGGGGCAGCATCGACGTGGTCAACAGACCGAAGTCCGAGGCGTAGGCCAGCAAGTATTTGTGCAATGCCGGGGTATCGGCCAAGGCGCCGTCGGCGCGGAACCAGACGTACTTCACCGGATCAGCCGGCTGCGGGTTGTACGGGTCTTTCTCGGTGACCGGGCGCACCTCGATCGGTTTCGGGCACAGCAGTTTTTCGCGCATGTGCTCAGGAATCAGGTGCGCGCGTTGCTGGGTCAGTTCCAGCTCCGACGGCAGGTTTTCCGGACCGACCACGACCGGCATCTGGCTCTGGTGCTCGAAGCCCTCTTCGTCGTACTGGAACGAAGCGCTGCAAGTGAAGATCGGATGGCCCTTCTGGATCGCCGTCACCCGGCGAGTGCTGAAACTGCCGCCATCGCGCACGCGGTCCACCGAATAGACCACGGGCAACTTGGCGTCGCCCGGACGCAGGAAATAGCCGTGCATCGAATGCACATGGCGGGTTTCTTCAACCGTCTGACTGGCCGCCGACAACGACTGACCGAGTACCTGCCCCCCGAACAACTGACGAAAACCAAGGTCCTGGCTACGGCCACGGAACAGGTTTTCTTCGATCGGTTCCAGGGTCAGCAAGTCGACCAGATCTTCCAACACTTGGCTCATTCAGACTCTCCTCACACAAAGCTATGCCGCGCAGTCTTGGCTGCGGCGGCCGATTCAGATTCTGGCGCGGGCCAATGATATGGCGGCCATTGTAAACGTCCGTGTCGGCTTATCCATGCAAGGTTTGCAGCCACTGCTCCCGGGTGATGCGGTACAGCACATGCTTGCGTAACGGATCACCGACGGCGAGTTTCGGGTGATCGAAATCATCAGCCGGCACGTGGTGCATGCCGATCGCCTGCATGACTTTCTCCGAAGGCAGATTGGATTGCGCGGTAAAGGACACCATTTCCTTCAGGGCCAACCGATCAAACCCGCAACGCAGAGCGGTCCATGCCGCTTCACTGGCATAACCCAAGCCCCAATGTTCCTTGGCCAGGCGCCAGCCGATTTCCACTGCCGGCGTAAAAGGTGCATCGAAACCGACGACGCAAAGTCCGGTAAAACCGATGAACTCGCCACTGTCCTTGCGCTCCAGCGCCCACAAACCAAAACCATGCTCAGCAAAATGCCCGCGCACGCGACCGATCAGCGCGGCGCTTTCCAGACGGCTCAACCGAGCGGGAAAGTAGCGCATCACCTGAGGATCGGCACACATCGCCGCAAATGCCGGCAAGTCCTCATCCTGCCACTGACGCATCAGCAGGCGTGCGCTTTCGAGTTCCAGTATCGGCTCCATCGTGCCCCTCCGTTTCCATGCCGCAAGTCTACATCGCTGGTAGGATCGCTCACTCTTTCCTACGTTTCCTACATGAAGTCGCCATGCCACTGCCGCTGATCTATCACGAAGACTACAGCCCCGAGTTTCCGGCGGATCACCGCTTCCCCATGGACAAGTTTCGCTTGCTGCGCGATCACCTGATCGACAGCGGCCTGACCCGCGACGCCGACTTGCTGCGTCCAGAGATTTGTCCCAACGACATCCTCGCCCTGGCCCATGACCGTCGCTATATCGAACGCTACATGAACGGCGAGTTGTCCCGCGAAGACCAACGGCGCCTCGGCCTGCCGTGGAATGAAGCACTGGCCCGGCGCACGGTGCGGGCGGTCGGCGGTTCGATCCTGGCGGCGGAAAAAGCCCTGGAGCATGGTTTGGCTTGTCATCTGGCCGGCGGCACCCATCACGCCCACTACGACTACCCGGCCGGGTTTTGCATCTTCAATGACCTGGCAATCATCAGCCAGTACCTGCTGCAAAGCGGCCGGGTGAACCGGGTGTTGATCTTCGATTGCGACGTGCATCAGGGCGACGGCACGGCGCGGATTCTGCACGACACCCCGGAGGCGATTACCGTTTCCCTGCACTGCGAGAAGAACTTTCCTGCACGTAAAGCCGAAAGTGACTGGGACATTCCGCTGCCCAAAGGCATGGGCGATGCCGATTATTTAAAAGTCGTGGACGACACACTCAACTATTTGCTGGCGCTGTATCAACCAGATCTGGTGCTATACGACGCGGGCGTCGATGTGCACAAGGACGACGCCCTCGGTTATCTGCAACTGACCGATGAAGGCGTAGCCGCCCGGGACGAAAGCGTAATGCGCCATTGCCTGGGCCGCGACATCCCGGTGGTCGGTGTCATCGGTGGCGGTTACAGCAAGGATCGCCACGCCCTCGCCCGCCGCCACGGCATTCTCCATCACAGCGCGCAGCGCGTCTGGCAGTCACACGGCTGTCATTGAGGTGTGCTGCGTTACCCACAATCGCTGTGGAACGGCCTGTGGATAACCTGAGTGCAAGGGACTAGAGGCCATGCTGGACATAGCTTGCAGCACGATGGTCATTTATTAACCAGATTTTGTGGATCACCACAGATCCCTTGTGGGAGGGGGCTTGCTCCCGAATGCGGCGGGCCATTCAACATTGATGTCAATTGATATACCGCATTCGAGAGCAAGCCCCCTCCCACCCTGTCCGGCGCTGTTAGAATGCGCGCCTTATCCCGCCATACCGCAGCGCACGCCATGACTCAGACTTCCGCCCCCCTCCCCGCTCACGTCGCCATCATCGGCGGTGGCCCCGCCGGCCTGATGGCCGCCGAAGTACTGGGCCAAGCCGGAGTGCGCGTCGACCTGTACGACGGCATGCCCTCGGTGGGCCGCAAGTTTCTGTTGGCCGGCGTCGGCGGCATGAACATCACCCACTCCGAAGCCTACCCAGCGTTCCTCTCGCGCTACGCCGAACGCGCGCCGTACATCGCTCCGCTGCTGCGCGGTTTTGATGCCGACGCGTTGTGCCGCTGGATTCATGACTTGGGCATCGAAACCTTTATCGGCAGCTCTGGCCGCGTGTTCCCCACCGACATGAAAGCCGCGCCCCTGCTGCGCGCCTGGCTCAAACGCCTGCGCGACAGCGGCGTCGTTATCCACACCCGCCACCGCTGGCTCGGTTGGAATGAACAGGGCGCGCTACGCATCGACAACCCCGACGGCGAAATCACCATCAGCCCCGACGCCACCCTGCTTGCCCTTGGCGGCGGCAGTTGGTCGCGTCTGGGTTCGGACGGTGCCTGGATGCTGCCGCTGGAGCAGCGCGGTGTGGGACTGGCGCCGTTGCAGCCGAGCAATTGCGGCTTCGAAGTGCAGGCCTGGAGCGAATTGCTCGTCAGCAAATTCGCCGGCGCGCCGCTGAAAAATATCGCCATAGGCTTGAACGACGACATTGCGCGCTTGGGCGAATGCGTGATCACCGCAACTGGAATTGAAGGGAGTTTGGTCTACGCGTTGTCGGCGCCGATTCGTGAGGCGATCAATATGCATGGCTCGGCCACGGTGCACATCGATCTACTGCCGGGCCGGCCTGTGGATAAATTACAGGCTGCGCTGAGCAAACCGCGTGGCTCGCGCTCGATGGCCAAGCACTTGCACAGTCAGGTCGGGATTGATGGGGTGAAAGCGGCGTTGTTGCGTGAGTTGACTGACGCGGCGACCTTCGCCGATCCAGCGCTGCTGGCGCGGGCGATCAAAGCATTGCCGCTGACCTTGGTGAAAACCCGTCCGTTGGATGAGGCGATCAGCAGTGCCGGGGGCGTGACGTTCGAGGCGATGGATGAGCGCCTGATGCTCAAGGCCTTGCCGGGCGTGTTCTGCGCTGGCGAGATGCTCGATTGGGAAGCACCGACGGGCGGGTACTTGCTGACGGGGTGTTTTGCCAGTGGCCGGGCTGCCGGGTTCGGAATATTGGAGTGGCTGCAGCGCGAGGGCTGAAGACCGCAGGGCGCCCTTCGCGAGCAAGCCCGCTCCCACAGTTGACCGCATTCAATTGAAGTACTTGGTCGAATGTGGGGGCGGGCTTGCTCGCGAAAGCAGTCTTAGCGACGCCGCATCAAAATCAAGGCTTACGCTTACGCGGCCCGGTATTGAACACCGGCACTTTACGCACAGGCTTGATCGAAGGCTCCGGCGCCTGCGTCTCGCCGCTATCGACCCACTTGCCCAAATTGCGCTTACCGCCACCGCCCGAAGTTTTCGGCTTTTTCGGTTTCTTCGGCTTCTTGATCACCTGACCGCTCGCGTCGGTATCCGGCACGCGGTGCTCAGGCTCGAAGTCCGGTTCGTTCTGGCGCTTCAACGTCTGGCGCGTCAGCATCTCGATGGCCGAGAGCATGTTCACCTCATCGGCACACACCAGCGAAATCGCTTCGCCCGTCGCACCCGCACGGCCAGTACGGCCGATACGGTGAATGTAATCCTCGGCCACAATCGGCAGATCAAAGTTGACCACCAGCGGCAGGTCTTCGATATCCAGACCACGGGCGGCCACATCGGTGGCGACCAGAATCTGCACTTCGCTGAGTTTGAAACGATCCAGCGCACGCTGACGAGTCGCCTGCGGTTTATCGCCGTGGATACCGTCGGCGTTGATGCCCAAGCCCTGAAGTTTTTCCACCAGCGCGTCGACACCGTTGCGGGTCTTGGCGAACACCAGCACCTGTTTCCACTTGCTCTTGCGCATCAGATGCACGAACAGCTCCGCCTTACGCTTTTTGTCCACCGTCACCACCCATTGTTTGACGGTGTTGGCAGCAACGTTGCGCGGACTGACTTCGACGCTCAGCGGATCGTTGAGCATCTGCCCGGCCAGCAGGCGGATGTCATCGGAGAAGGTCGCGGAGAACAGCAAGGTCTGGCGCTTTTTCGGCAGCATGCGGTAAATGTTTGCCAGTTCTTCGGAGAAGCCCAGGTCGAGCATACGATCGGCTTCATCCAGCACCAGGGTTTGCAACTGATCGAGTTTCAGCGCGTTCTGGCGGAACAGGTCAATCAGGCGGCCAGGCGTGGCGACCAGCACATCGACGCCGCCGCGCAGCTTCATCATTTGCGGGTTGATGCTGACGCCGCCGTACACCGCGTAAGTGCGCAGCGGCAGGTTTTCCGCGTACTGGCGCACAGACTCATGAACCTGCTCGGCCAACTCGCGGGTCGGCACCAGAATCAGCGCTCGCGCCGAGTTGGCAGCGACTTTCGGCCCTTCCATGCTCAGCAACTGCAACAGCGGCAAGGCGAAACCGGCGGTTTTGCCAGTGCCGGTCTGAGCGGCTGCCATCAAGTCACGACCGGCCAGCACGGCCGGAATGGCTTGCGCCTGCACCGGCGTCGGGGTCTGGTAGCCGAGCGTCTCGAGGGAGCGCAGCAAGGGTTCGATCAGGCCAAGGGAGGCGAAAGTCATGGGAGTACCGTAGGAAAATTCAGCGCGGATTTGCAAAAGAGTGTGCAAAACGAATGTGCAATGGCGCGCAGTTTACCCTAATTCGTACGGTTTTCTGTTGGCAGGGTTGTCGGCGCCACGACTGACGGCGGAGGCGCCCGACGCCATTGGGGTAGCCCAATCAGCACCACCGCGCTGATGATCACCAGCATCGCCAGTGCTTCTTCAATGCCAATGGTCTCGCCGACGAACACAATCCCCAGCAACACCGCCACCGCCGGATTGACGTAGGCATAACTGGTGGCCGCCGCCGGACGCACGTGCTTGAGCAAGTACATGTACGAGTTGAAGGCAATGATCGAGCCGAAGAAGATCAGATACGCCAGCGCCAACCAGCCTTCCACTGGCGGCACGGCTTGCAAGTGCTCACCGCTCAGCGCACTGCCGATCAACAACACGACGCCGCCAACGAGCATTTCCACGGCACTGGCCATCGCGCCTGGCGGCAGGGGCAAGTGTCGGCTCCAGACCGAACCGAACGCCCACGACGCCGCAGCAAAAATCAGCAACATTGCCCCCAGCGGACTCGATTGAAGGTTGGAGCCCATGTTGAGCATGGCGATGCCGATAATCCCCAACACCACCCCGGCCCATTCGAGACGGGTATTACGCGCCCCCCAGAAATAACCGCAGAGCAACGTGAACAACGGCACCGTCGCCACCGCCAACGCCGCGACGCCCGAAGCCACGCCGGTGTGTTCGGCCACACTCACTGCGCCGTTACCAAGACTCAACAGCAAAATCCCGATGATCCCCGCCGCTTTCCACTGCGCCCAGGTCGGTGCCGGCGCCCCGCGCCAACGCAGGAAGGCGTACATCAGCGTGCCCGCAATCACAAAGCGCACCCCGCCAAGCATCAGCGGCGGCCAGTATTCAACACCAATGCGGATCACCAGATAGGTCGACCCCCAAATCACATACAGCGCAAAAAACGCGGCGATCAGCGGCAGGGGAAAACGGCGCAGGGCAGGCATGGAAGGCTCGAAAGTCAGAGGCGAGGGATTGGTTATTCTAGAAAGGCCAGCGGGCAAAAATAAGTTACAAACCCTGTTTATCAGGCCAGTACACTTTGGAAATCATGGAGATCGACGGGATGAACCGCGATTTCGAAAGTCTGGCATTTACAGGAGTTCGGCTTTGGACAAATACGACCGCATGCTGCTCAGCGCCCTACTCGAAAACGGTCGCGCGTCCTACGCCGACCTGGCGCGCAAAGTAAATCTGTCAGCGCCCGCCGTGGCCGAGCGCGTGGCCAAACTGGAAGCATCCGGGGTGATCACCGGATATGAGGCGAAAATCGACCTGTCGAAAATCGGTTTGCCGATCCAGTGCGTGATCGAACTGCGCCTGCACCAGAACGGCAGCCAGAAGGTGTACGACGAATTGGCCACAATCTCGCAACTGACCGAGTGCTTTCGAGTGACGGGCGATCCGTGCGTGATCATGAAAGGGGCGGTGGGCTCAATGCTGGAGCTGGAGGCGTTGATCAATCGGGTGGCGAAATTCGGGTTCAGCAAGACGTCGATTGTGCTTTCGAGCGCCATCGAAAAACGCGTGCCGCTCGGCCATATCGAAAACAACGGCAAACAGACCTGACGCCAGCAGAGATCCAATGTGGGAGCGGGCTTGCTCGCGAAGACGGTGAATCAGTCGACATCAATGTTGAATGAACCACCGACTTCGCGAGCAAGCCCACTCCCACAGGTAATCGACGTTATCAGGAATGAATCCTCTGACTATCGGCTCAGCAAAGAGCCCTCAACGGCAACCAAGACCTTCCTGAGCCAACATACTCGGCATATCTCGCATGCGTATCCATGGCTCATTGCGCCAATGCAGAAGACTCAAGGTTTCCCCGGCGCACATCATCAAACGTAGATGCGGCTCGATAACTGACGTTGAGTCCTGATGAAGCATCGGCACGACCTCATGGGTTAGCCAACGACGCAAATGACGGTTCTCCGGGGAGTAGTGGTAAACCAGCATTGCGTAAACGCCGGACTCGCTCAACATCAAGGTCTCTTGAACACCATCGTTTCCCGACAGAAACATCATCCGCCGCTGATCCTCATCAAGCTTCAGAACTTGTCGCCCATTAATTTCCAACCCCATGAGGCGACCAATATCACGGGCACAGAACCAGGCTTCGCCATGTACCAGAGCGGCTTGCAACTGGATGTGATGGCGGATGAAGGCTTGGGGGTTTACGAGTGACTCACGGCTGAATTGCGAGCCGGCGTTTTTTGGAGCGTTGGTAGTTACTTTGATCATGGCAAATCACCTAACGAATGTTGGAGCCGCTAGCATCACTTGCAGATGATGGGTGGCGGCTGTGCGCGGGTCTGCAAGACCGAGTCGTTAGGCAACCTCGGCAGACCCGAAGGTCTCCCGCACACAGCCACCATAAAATCGTTGGTCGCCATAAGAGCGACGCGATTATAGGTGCACCGTTCAGTGCCTAACAAATTATCGGCGGGCTTGCAGTCCCGATCGCTGAATTTGCAGCGACGAAAAGAGGTTAGCGGTGGGGCTATCGGAGCTCAAGACGGATTATCCCTAAACTTCAGTAGGATGCTTCGTCGAATTTTATACGCGGCTAAACAACTCGGTTACGCGAGACTTTTTGTCCGGTGGACGCCACCAAGCGCAGCAGCTAATGTCCTCGCAGAGGCGACAATCGGTATTTCTCAAAAAAATAAAAACCCGATGGAAACGAAAGGAGCTCAAAAATGACTTGGAAGGGAACCCTACGCTCGATGCAGGCGTCAGCCAGAAGAGCTGAGCGCAACTCGAAGCGGCGCCAACGCGAATTGCAGGTGCGTCAGAAAGAGTTCGCAAAAATGGAGGCCATTGAGCAGGCCGCGTATGAAGTTGAGGTCTACGAAAACCACATAGAACTGCTGCTGTCCGTGCATAAAGACTGTGGCGAGGGGATCGACTGGAGTGAGTTCGCAAATCAACCGCCACCGATAAAACCCGCAGCACTCAATACTCATGAAAACAACGCCAGGGCGAGACAGTCCAGTTATAAACCTGGCTTCATCGCGCGCACTTTAAAACTTGAGGCCAGACAACGCAGAAAACTTGAATTAGCCATTCAAGCAGCGGTTGCCAAAGACACGCAGGAGTTAGCTCGAGCGTTAAGCGAGTGGGAAGCACGGCATCAAGATTGGAAAACCGATCACGATCTCGCGCTGGGAATACTCACCGGTCATGCCCAATCGAAAATTGATGCCGTCCTAAGAGTGAATCCTTTTACGGATATTTCGCACTTGGGTACGTCAATCAATTTTTCGGTTGCAGACAGCGGGGTGCTCGAATGCACGCTTTCTGTACACGGAAACAAAGTGATCCCTCAAGAGATCAAGTCGCTGTTGCAGAGCGGGAAACTGTCGGTGAAGAAAATGCCGATCAGCAAATTCAATGAGCTGTTACAGGACTACGTATCCAGTTGCGTTTTGCGTGTGGGCCGGGAACTGCTGAGTATCCTTCCGGAGCGCCTCGTCATCGTTACGGCTGTTGACTCACTTCTCAACTCCGCAACCGGCCATCTCGAAGATCAACCGATCCTCAGCGTCGCACTCTCACGCGAGACGCTATTCAAACTCAACATGCAAAGCATCGATCCATCGGACTCGATGAAGAATTTCGTGCATACGATGAACTTCAAGAAAACAACCGGATTTATGCCGGTTGGCAGGGTTGATAGTCAACAATTCGCCAGTTTGGCCTGACGTAAAAAGATCGCAGCCTTGGGCAGCTCCAGCAGAACTCGATTCTGTTGGACAGCGCCATCGAAAAACGCGTGCCGCTCGGCTATATCGAAAACAACGGCAAACAGACCTGACGCCAGCAGAGATCCAATGTGGGAGCGGGCTTATCTGTTGACCTGAACATCAGCGATAGCGCTGGAGATGCTCGCTCACTTTCGCCGCTGGCACTTTCTGCAACTTGCACAGCAGGTCGTGAGAGAGCTCGCGCAAGCCGTGCTTGTCACGCAACTCACCCGCCAGATGCGCCATCAGGTTCGCCGCCATCTCCGCATCCGCCATCGCCCGGTGAGCCTGACCCGTGTGCGGCAGGCGGGCGAATGTGGTGAGGGTGCCAAGTTTGTGATTCGGCGCGGCCGGCATCAGTCGGCGGGCGAGCAATAGCGAGCAGGCGAAGTTCTGCAAGCGCGTGCGTTTGATCCGCCCCAGTTCGAAATCCCAGAACTTCTGGTCGAACGAGGCGTTGTGTGCGACCAGTGGCGTGCAGCCGACAAACTCGTTGACCTCTTCCATCACCCGCTCGGCCGAGGGCGCGGTGCGCAGCATGGCGTTGCTAATGCCGGTCAGTTGTTCGATGAAGGCCGGGACGCGTACGCCGGCGTTCATCAGGCTTTGGTAGCGCTCGACGATGCGGCCGTTCTCCAGCATGACCACGGCGATTTCCGTGGCGCGGCAGTTGCTGTTCGGCGAGAGGCCGGTGGTTTCAAAGTCGATGACTGCAATGCGTTCCAAACCTTGTTGTACTCCGTCCAAATCAATTCTTCAGTAGCCGCTCAATTCTTCAGAAGCAGCGCGCCCTCGATCGGCACGTAACGGCTGGCGGCGCGGATCAGCGAGTTGGCGGTCAGGCCCGGGACACCGTAGGCCACCGCTTGCACGCCGTGCTTGTTGATGATGCGTTCGAGCAGCATGTCGAAGTCGCCATCACCGGAGGCCAGAACGATTTCGTCGACGTGGTCGGCGGCGTCCATGATGTCGAGGGTGATGCCCACGTCCCAGTCGCCCTTGGCCGAGCCGTCGCTGCGCTGGATGTAGGGCTTGAGCTTCACGATGAAGCCGAGGTTGCGCAGGATCTGCTGGAACTGCTGCTGTTTGCTGTCGCCACGGTCGATGGCGTAGGCGTAAGCTTCGACGATCTGCCCATCCTTGCTGATGTCCGCCCACAGCGCCGCATAGTTGAAGTGGCAACCATAGGCCTGACGCACGGTGTAGTAGAGGTTCTGCACATCGGCGAACACTGCGATTTTTTTCACCGGAGTTCCTGTGAGCGCGCAAGCGCACGAAGCGGGATCAGGCGCCAGGCCCGAAAAAGGCGCTCAGTATGCCAGCCAATAGGAACGTTCCGCGAATAATCGGCCCGGAGCCCTTACAGGCTCCGGACGAATGGTGAATCAGACGAAGGAATCGTCGTCATCGAAGAACGATGAGTTGTCATCGCTGTAGTCGGTGTCGGTCAATCCGCCCTGGTCATTGCCGTAGGAATCGTTTCCGGCCATGCGCTGATCGTCACCCCAGCCGTTGTTGCTCTGGTCGGCGACTTGAGCCGGCTCTTCCTTGATCACCTCAACAATCTCTTGCGGCTGCTGATTGTGGTGGAACAGGCTGCTGATTCCCTGCGCCAGCATCACGCCACCGGCTACACCGGCCGCGGTTTTCAAGGCGCCGCCGAGAAAGCTGCTGCCGGCCGCCGGTGCGGCTTGTTGCGCATAATTGGGCGGTGGCGCAGCAAAACCCTGTTGCGCAGGTGGAGCGCCAACGTTCTGCTGTGGTGCAGGCTCGCGCCAGCCACCCGTGGACGCCGGAGCAGCACTCGGGGTCGGTGCCGGACGCGGGCTGCCACCAAAGATGCTCGACAGGAAACCGCCACCACTGCTCGGCGCCGGCGCTGCACTCTGCGCTTTGGCCGCTTGCAGTTCGGCCTGCAACTGCTGGACTTGCCGGGTCAGTTGCTTGTTCTGCTCATCCAGGCTTTTGAGCGCCGCCTCTTGAACCAGAATCGCCTGGGTCATGAAATAACCTGCCGCCGGTTGGCGCGTCAGGTGTTCCTTGATCCGCGTCTCGGCCTGGGCGTCGCGCGGGGCTGCCTCCGTTTCGGCCTGTTGCAGCCGGGAAAACAGTCCATCGATCAGGGTTTGCTCTTCGCTGTTCATGGCGACCTCTTAGATTGCCGGGGATAACATGGCCCTCGCCCACTTTTGGACAAGGTGCTCGTACGTAATGGAGGCCGCGACAAAACCTTTCAATGACCTTTACCGAATGTTTACGTTTGTGTGGGCTCGCGCATCATCGGTTAAAGTGAGCCACTGTTTTCGACCTGCGATACCGACTGATGAATGCCTTCGAAGTGCTGCGCGACTCTCTGTTCTTTTTCAAACGCCATTTGGCCAGCATCGTGCAGTTGTGCCTGCCGCTGGTGATCGTCGAAGCGCTGCTGCAACAAGTGGTGGATCACGCCAGCGACCCAGAAAGTTTCTCGTCCGTCAGTGTGATCGTCGGCTTGCTGGTCTATCCGTTGTACACCGCCGCATTAATCCTGTTTCTCGACGCCCGCACCCGTGGCGAAGCCCCGCGCACCCTTGATCTGCTGGCGATGTCTGCGCGGTTGTGGCCGCGTTTCGCCCTGCTCACCGCGCTCAACACGTTGCTGATTCTGCTGGGCCTTTCGCTGTATTTCCTGCCGGGCCTGATTTTGATGGTGATGCTGGCGTTCGGCGAATACCTGTTGGTGCTGCGCGGCCTTAATCCATTGCACGCCATGAAGGAAAGCCTGCGGCTGAGCCGAGGGCATTTCTGGCGGATTCTGCTGTGCATTCTGTGTGTGATGACGCCTTTGTGGTTGCTTAAGGGGGCGACGCTGGCGGTATACCCTGAGCCGCAGAACCCGATAGTGTCGGTGCTGATCGACAGTGGCCACAGCTTCCTGCAACTGTTCACCAGCGTGGTGCTGTTCCGCCTGTTCATGCTGATCAGCCAACTCCCTGAAAAACGTGACGGCGCGGTCTGAGCGCTCTGCGATTGGGCTTCGAGACCGCCGTCAGGTATGCTCGGGGCCACTTTCTGTAACGCTATAAGCCGAGCCATGACCCGTCTACTGCGCTACACCCTGTTGCTCGCTCTGCTCGCCGTCATCTTGATCGGCGGGCTGATTTTCGGCCTGACCTGGCGCCCCGACGCCCGCGAGACCCTGCCGGTCAGTTGCACAGGCACACCGCCCATGCTGGTGCCCGGGCAAGCGCTGAAAGTCATGACCTGGAACGTGCAGTATCTGGCCGGCAAGCGTTATGTGTTCTGGAATGACCTGGCCCAGGGTAACGACGAAGCGCCGACGCTGGAGGACATGGCCTTCAGCCTCGATGAAGTGGCGCGGGTAATCCGCGACGAACAACCCGATCTGGTGCTGTTGCAGGAACTCGATGACGGCGCCAAGGCCAGCGACTATCAGGATCAACTCAAGTTGTTGCAGGAGCGGGTCGCCGATCTGTACCCGTGCAGCGCCAGCGCTTTTGACTGGAAAGCCGATTTTGTCCCTGAGCCCCATATCTATGGCAGCGTTGGCCGGCAACTGGCGACGCTGAGCCGCTATCGCATCGAACATGCCGAACGCCTGCAATTACCGGTGGCCCCAAGCAACTTCATCAGCCGCCAGTTCCAGCCCAAAGACGCCCTTCTCGCGACCAAACTGCCGCTCAGCGATGGCGGGCAACTGACCGTATTCAATACTCATCTGGAACGCGCCCACCGACCGGACGACACGTTGCATGCGCAAGTGACGGCCGTGGCCAAGGTGCTCGACAAGTATGAAAGTCAGGGCCTGCCGTGGCTGATCGGTGGCGACTTCAACCTGTTGCCGCTCGGCCAATATCGCCGTTTGCCCGCCGAGCAGCGCACGCCCTACTCCGCCGACAGCGAGTTGCATCTGCTGTGGGACAAATACCCGATGATCCCGACCAACAACGAAGCCAGCGGCATCGACCGCGCGCAATGGCTGACCCACTACCCCAACGACCCCGGCCTCAACGGCCCGGATCGCACGGTCGACTATCTGTTCTACAGCCCGAAGATCAAACGGGTGGAAGCGATGGTGCGTCAGGACGACACGCTGCGCATTTCCGATCATTTGCCGGTGATTGCGCGGTTCCTGCTGCCGGCCGCGCCTTAAAAACGCAGCATGACCACAATCAGCTGCGGCGCTTGACCACACGCCGATGGCAATCCGCCGGGCCCAGCAACTCGCCAGCTTTGGAGCGCACCGTAATGGTCTCGACCGGCTCCGAGTGCTCGTTGTCCAGCAACACCGAATAACTCTCGCCCTTGCTGAACAGGAAGTCCTCGCCCCACTGGCGCATGCTGATCACGATGGGGAACACCGAACGTCCCATCTCGGTCAGCACGTACTCTTTGTAAGCGGTGCCATCGGATGCCGGCTGCACCTCAAACACGCCCAGTTCGACCAACCTCTTGAGCTTCGCCGAGAGGATATTTTTAGCCAGGCCCAGACGTTTCTGGAATTCACTGAAGCGACGTACGTCATCGAAAGCGTCGCGGATGATCATCAACACCCAACGATCGCCAATAGCCTCAAGCGTGCGGGCCACCGGGCATTCGCTTTGTGCCAGTAGCAACTGTCTGGCCATGAGCCTCCAATTTTTGCGAGATCGTGCGCGTTAGAACAGTTCTAACGGCAGAAGAAAATATTGCATGAAAAACCAGTTGCAGATTAAAACCCGTTTCGATAAAAATCAACGCATCGGTTTTGTTTTGAAACCTGTTATTCCCAAGGATGGAATGATGACGTTGAACTCCCTAAAGCTCTCGAAAAGCGACGTCAACGCCGAAAAGACAGCCGAAGCCGTTACTGCTCCAGCCCCTGATGGACGCACAACTGCCCGTGGTTTAAGTCGTCAACAGACGTTTCTCTTCGCGATTACCTGCGCCATGGCCGTGGCCAATGTCTACTACGCACAACCGCTGCTGGAGTCGATGGGCGCCAGCCTGTCAGTGTCGCCCGACACTATTGGTGTAGTGGTCACGGCGACTCAGGCCGGTTATGCCGCCGGCCTGTTGTTCATCGTTCCGCTGGGCGACCTGCTCAATCGCAAACGACTGATTCTGACGCAGATGCTGCTGTCGGCCGTGTCGTTGTGTGCGGTTGGGCTGGCGCAGAGTTGGGGCATGTTACTCGGCGCAATGGTGCTGGTCGGCCTGATGGCAGTGGTCGTGCAGGTGGTGGTCGCCTACGTGGCGACACTCGCCAGCCCCGAGCAACGTGGTGAAGCGATTGGCACGGTGACCAGTGGCGTAGTGTTGGGCATTCTGCTGGCGCGCTTTGTGTCTGGCGCGGTGGCCGATCTGGCCGGATGGCGGGGCGTCTACTTCGTCTCGGCAGCCTTGATGATCGGCATGGCGCTGGTGCTGTACCGCACGCTGCCGACATCGACCACGCCACCGGCCAAAGACAGTTACGTGCAGTTGTTGCGCTCAGTGTTCCAGCTGTATCTCACCGAACGGACGCTACGCGTCAGGGGCACCTTTGCCCTGCTGATATTCGCTGCATTCAGCGTGCTGTGGACCGCCATGGTATTGCCGCTAAGCGCACCGCCACTGTCGCTGTCGCACACCCAGACAGGCTTGTTCGGTCTGGCCGGGGTAGCGGGCGCGCTGGCCGCCGCAAGGGCCGGGCGACTGGCCGATCAGGGCCTGGGCAATCGCACGACAGGGATTGCGCTGGTGCTATTGACCCTGTCCTGGCTGCCCACCGCGCTTGTTGAAAGCTCATTGCTGGCGATGGTCGTAGGTGTGGTACTGCTCGACTTTGCCGTGCAAGCGGTGCATGTGACCAACCAAAGCCTGATCTTCGCCGCGCGGCCCGACGCGCAAAGCCGACTGGTGGGTGCCTACATGTGCTTCTACTCCGTGGGCAGCGGCATCGGCGCTATTACGGCCACCTACACTTACGCCCATTTTGGCTGGGGCGCGGTTTGCCTGCTGGGCGCGGCCTTCAGTGGGATAGCGCTGTTGTACTGGTTATCTCTGGAGCTGACCTCCCGTAATTGTCTGACTACCTGAAGGCGTACCTGTAATGAAACCACTGCACGTCGTATTGGCTGTACTGATCACCGCAATCTGGGGGGTCAACTTCTCGGTCATCAAGCTGGGATTGGCGACCGTAGATCCTTTTATTCTGGCGGGTATCCGCTTCAGCCTTTGTGCATTACCGGCGATCTTTTTCATCCGCAAACCGAATGTGCCATGGCGCTACATCATCGGTTACGGACTGGTGTTCGGCATCGGCTTGTGGGGCATCGTCAACCTGGGTATCAAGGCCGGGCTTTCGGCGGGCATCGCTTCGCTGGTGCTGCAATTGAGCGCGTTTTTCACGATTCTGTTGGGCGGCTGGGTGTTCAAGGAAGCGCTGACCCGATTTCAGGTACTGGGCATGCTGATCGCACTTGGCGGATTGTTGTGCATCATCATGATCAGCGATGGCTCGGTCAGTCTGCCCGGCGTGCTGCTGGTGCTGGTGGGCGCGGTGTCATGGAGTGTCGCCAACATCATCAACAAGAAGGCCAGCACCCAGGAAGTCTTCGGGTTTCTGGTCTGGTCCAGCGCCTTTGCACCGATCCCGTTGTTCGCTCTCGATTACACGGTGAACGGCAGCGCCGGCTTCACCTCGTTCGTCAATCAGGTCGATACGACCGCCGTGCTGTCGATCCTGTTTCAGGTCTACCCGAACACACTGTTCGCCTACTGGATCTGGAACTCGCTGCTCAAGACCTACCCGGTTTCGACCGTCGCGCCACTGTCGTTGCTGGTGCCGATTTTCGGCATGCTCGGTTCGGTGCTGATCTTCCACGAGAGCGTGCCAGCGAGCAAGGTGCTGACGGTGATGCTGATCGTGGTCGGCCTGGCCGTTGGCCTCTATGGGCAGCGTATTTTCAATGCGATGCTTGCGCGCCCTGCGCGCACTTCAATATGAATCGCCAGGGAGTGAGTATGGGGCCGGGGAGACGTGAATTCGTCAAGGGCCGCTTTTAGCCCCTGATTCGGCGCCTTGCATTGGCACAGCCGCGGATCAGGTCCCCCGCGGCTTCGCCCGTGCCGTGGCTTCAGCCACCAACGGATCATCTGGCCAATAATGCTTGGGATACCGACCTTTCAAATCCTTCTTGACCTCGGCATACGTGCTGCGCCAGAAATTGGCCAGATCCTGCGTCACCTGCACCGGTCGCCGCGCGGGCGATAACAGGTGCAGCTTGACCACCTGCCGCCCGCCGGCAATCCTTGGCGTCTCGGCCAAGCCGAACAGCTCCTGCAAACGCACCGCCAGAATTGGCGGATGTTCGCTGTAATCCAGACGAATCGATGACCCTGACGGCACGCTGATGTGATGCGGCGCCTGCTCATCGAGTCGTTGCGGCAGCGGCCATGGCAGTAGATTGCGGACGATGTTGGACAGATCGAGGTTGGCAAAATGACTGAGCCGCGAGACCTTGCCCAGATACGGCATCAGCCAGTCTTCAAGAGTTTTCAACAGCATCGCGTCGCTGACATCCGGCCATTGGCTTTCGTCCTGAGTGTTCAGATCAAGTTGCCGTAACAACGCAACACGAGCCTGCCACTGGCGCAGCTCCGGTGTCCACGGCAGCAGTTCCAGCCCCTTGCGTCGCACCAGATTGACCAGCGCCTGACTGCGGGCGGCTTCATCGAGACCGGTTAGCGGTTCGCGGTTGAGGATCAACTCGCCGACCTTGCGCTGACGCTCGGCGCGCAGTACGCCTTCGCGCTCGTCCCAGTCGAGTTGATCGACGTTGCGCACTTGCTCGGCGAGCACTGAGTCGAACAGCGCCGGATCGAAATCCGCTGCCAGATAAATCCGTTCCTCGCGCTGGCCCTGACGGCTGCCGAGGTCGGCAATGACAATCCACGGCTCTTTCATCAGGCTGTCCGCTTCGGCGAACAGCGCGGCGCGACCGTTGGCCAAGCGGTATTCGGCGCCACCGGCACGTCGTTGTTGGGCGACGCGATCCGGGTAGGCCAAGGCCAGCAGTGCGCCAAGCCAGCGTGGGTGATCAGGGTCGCTGACCGGCTCGCTCGCCTTGCCGCGCAAATAACCGCGATACTGCCGCGCCAGTTGCCGGGCGCGTTGCACACCGCCCTGAGCGCCACGAGCCGCACGTTCTTCGCCGGACAGCAGCACCAAGCGGCTGTGCAGATCCGCCCCGGCACCGCGCAAGATATCGCGCTCGCCAAGCAACGCGGCGACATCGCAGGCCATGTTTGCCAGGCCCAACGCTTGCCCGCGCAGCAACAAATGGCCGATACGCGGATGCGCCGGCAACTCGGCCATGGCCTGACCGTGCGAAGTCAGAGCCTCCCCTTCCAAAGCGCCGAGTCGCTGCAGCAGATCCTGCGCCTGTGCATAAGCCGCCGCCGGTGGCACGTCGAGCCAGACCAGTTCGCCCGGCGTAACGCCCCAGCGCCCGAGTTGCAGCGCCAGGCTGGCCAGATCCGCCGAGAGAATTTCCGCGCTGCCGTATGCCGCCAGTTGTTCGTGCTGATCCTGCGACCACAACCGATAACAAACACCCGACTCCAAGCGTCCCGCCCGACCCGCACGCTGCGTGGCGCTGGCCTTGGAGATGCGCTGAGTGTCGAGCCGCGTCATGCCGCTGCCCGGATCGAAACGCGGCACCCGCGCCAACCCGGCGTCGATCACCACGCGCACGCCGTTGATGGTCAGACTGGTCTCGGCGATGTTGGTCGCCAGCACCACTTTGCGCTGCCCGGCCGGCGCCGGATCGATGGCGGCGCGTTGGGCATTGAGGTCAAGTTCGCCGTGCAGCGGGCAGAGCAAGACGTCTTGGCGCTCGCCAATGGCATCGCTCAATTGCTGATGCACACGGCGAATTTCCGCCTGCCCCGGGAGGAACACCAACAGGCTGCCGGTTTCATCGTTAAGGGCTTCGAGCACGGTCTGCGTCACGCGCTGATCGATGTATTCGCCGGGCTGAAACGGCCGCCCCCAGCGCATCGTCACTGGATACATGCGCCCTTCACTGCGCAGGATCGGTGCGTCGTCGAGCAACCCGGCCAGACGCTCGCCTTCCAGCGTGGCCGACATCAGCAAAATTTTCAGCGGCTGTTCAGCTCGAAACAGCTCACGACCGTTCAAACTCAGGGCCAGCGCCAGATCGGCGTCGAGGCTGCGCTCGTGAAATTCATCGAAAATCAGCAGACCCACGCCTTCCAGCGCAGGGTCGTCCTGCAAGCGGCGAGTGAGAATGCCTTCAGTGACCACTTCAATGCGTGTGTTCGGGCCGACCTTGCTGTCGAGGCGGATGCGATAACCGACGGTTTCACCGACCTTCTCGCCCAGTTCGCTGGCCAATCGCTCAGCAGCGGCGCGCGCGGCCAAGCGGCGCGGCTCAAGCATCAGAATGGTTTGCCCGCTCAGCCACGCTTCGTTGAGCAAGGCCAACGGCACGCGGGTGGTTTTACCGGCGCCGGGCGGCGCTTCGAGCACCGCTTCGTGGCGTGTCGCCAACGCGTCACGCAATGCGGGTAAAACTTCGTCGATCGGCAAAGAAATCATGCTGGCTCCCAAACAGAGGCGCGAGTATAACGGCGAACTGCCGGGCGTTTGTCAGGGTCTTAACTTCACTCGACGACGCTTCGTTTACAAATGACTCAGGAGATATCCCATGCGTTTACCTTTTCGCCTGATCGGCGGTGTACTGGTCGCCACCCTGCTCACTCAAATCACCGCGTGCGGTTCGATTTTCTACCCCGATCGTCGCGGCCAGATCGACGGCAAGATCGATCCGGCGATTGCCGTGCTCGACGCCGTGGGCCTGCTGTTCTACGTCATTCCCGGGCTGATCGCGTTTGCCGTCGACTTCGCCACCGGGGCGATCTATTTCGAACCGGGCCACACCGCGCAGATCGACCCGGCCAAGCTCAAGCAAGCCATCGGCCCGGACGGCCAGGTCGATAACCACAAGTTGCAGGCTATTCTCCAAAGCGAGTTGGGCAGTGCTGCCGTTGAAATAAACAAGGCTCTGGATGACCCACGCCTGATCCAGCACAGAGGCAGCACGCAACAACTGGCGATGTTTGGCCTGCAACCTGCCGCATAAGGAATAACTGCACCATGACATCCAGTCCCGAACACGCCCGCCTGCTGCGGCTGGCGACCCGCGCCTCGGTGGCGGTGGCTTGTACGCTGATCATCGCCAAAGCCATCGCCTGGTGGCTGAGCGGCTCGGTGAGCATGCTCGCTGGCCTCACCGACTCGGCACTCGATGGCATTGCTTCGTCAATTAATTTGCTGGCGGTGCATTACGCATTACGCCCGGCGGATGACGACCACCGTTACGGCCACGGCAAGGCCGAATCACTGGCCGGCATGGCGCAGGCATTGTTCATCGGTGGCAGTGCGGTATTGATTGCCTTCCAAGCCTATGAACGCATCAAGCAGCCGGAACCGCTTGGGGCGCCGTGGATCAGCATTGGCGTGATCATTTTCTCCCTGGTGCTGACGGTCGCCTTGCTGATTTTGCAGCATCGGGTGATCAAGCAGACCGGCTCCAACGCCGTGCGCGCCGACTCGTTGCATTACCGCTCAGATCTATTGCTCAACGGCAGCATCCTGCTTGCGCTGGTGCTGGCCGGTTTGGGATTTTCTCAACTCGACGCGTGGTTTGGCCTCGGGATTGCGGCTTACATCTTGTGGAGCGCGATCCAGATCGGACGGGAAAGTTTTTCGGTGTTGATGGACGAAGAACTGCCGACAGATGTCAGCCAGCACATGCTCGACCTGGCCTGCAGCGTGCCGGGGGTGTTGGGCGCGCATGACTTGCGCACGCGGATTTCCGGCCACCACTGGTTCGTGCAGTTGCACCTGGAATTGCCGGGGGAATTGACCCTGTCAGTCGCTCACAGCATCAGCGATCAAGCGGCGGATGCGATTCACAAAGCCTACCCAAGGGCCGAAGTGCTGGTGCACGCCGACCCGCAGGAGGTGGTCAAGACTGAACGGGTGCAAACCCGGATTCAGTAAGACACCTGGTAACCGCGACTGCTCAGGCAGTTGCCCTGCGCCTGACGGTAAGCCTGCACCACCTCGGGCGCCGGTTGATAAGTCGCGGTGCGCGGATCGAAACCGCTTTGCTGCACCGCGTACTGATAGCACTGATAGCCATCCTGCTGGACCTGTTCCGGCGACTGACCGTTAGCCGGATACGCCTCGACGTCATAACCTTGCGATTGTGGCTGCGGCGGCTGAACCGGCGGCTCGACCACCACGTAATCCTGCGTCGCTTCCTGATAGGCGTAGTAAGAACCGGCGGCGAGGAATAGCAGCGCGCCACCGATCCATACTTCACGGGCGTAATCCGGCAAATACTGGATGCGGATCCCGCGCGGCGGTTGCACGACGATGTAACGTGGGCCCTGCGGGCGATACCAGTAGCCGCCGGAATAAAAGTAATCCTGGCCTCGATACGGCACGCGATAGTCGCGATCCGGGAAGCGGTCAATCACATGCCCCGGCCGGTACTGCGGGCCTGCCCCCCAACCGTTGCCATGCCCATCGGGACGTCCGGGCCAGCGATTGTCGTTGGGCCGGTTGCCGGTCTGCCAATGCGGGTTGTTGTAGCCGTTTTGCGGACGCTCGTCGCGGTAGTAGCCCTGACGCGGCTCCTGAGTCTGGCGCACGGTGTCGGGACGTGGCTGGATCGGCAGGCTGTTGCCTGGCGGTGGCGACGGCTGATGAACCGGATTCGGCTGATTTTGCGCACGATTGTGTTTCTGCCACTGACCATCGTCGTGCGGCTGGCCGTTGTGTTCGAACTGGCGACTGTTGTCGCCACGAATGATCTCGTTGTTCTGCGGCCGTGGTTGATTTTGCGGCAGCTGGTTTTGCGGACGCGGCTGATTGTTGCCGCCATGCCCCTGATTATTGCCCTGATGATCCGGCCCGCGACCACCACCATTGGGGCCGCGGCTTTCCGGGTCATCGGCCAGCACTTGCGCACTGACACTCACACACAGCAAACCAACACCGGCCAGACGCCAGATGCGCGACTTCATGCTATTCCTCACTGCGGGTTCAGGACGTGTAACTAAGACCGGGAATGTACACACCGGGTTCTGCAACAGGTTATCAGTCACGAAACTTATTTATTGAGTAGCACGTGAGCGAAGGCAAAAATCGCAGGCAAGAAAAAAGGGAGACCCGTCGGCCTCCCTTCTAGAGAACTTCGTCCTGGCTCGACGCTTTTGACGTCGGCTCACCTCACGCCGTCTTCTGGACAGTGTGCAGCTCGGGGGCCGGCACAACCCCGGTGGGGGGTGGCGGCCGCGGCGGGCCTGATAGGCGGGCCGCTGTGGACTGTGTTACCGAGCAGTGATTCTGGTGATAAGAATAGGCCTGAGTCGGCGACAGAGGATTGCGAAGATTGCTGAAATAAACATCACTTGCGCAATTTTTAACCCTGGATAGATAATCCACCGCAATAGTTATGACAAAGGCCTGATTCATGAGCAAACTCGACCGTTACGACCTGAGCATTTTGGCGGAATTGCAGCGCGACGCCCGCATCTCCAACCAGGAACTGGCCGAACGTATCGGTTTGTCACCGTCGCCCTGCTCGCGCCGGGTCAAGCAACTGGAAGACGACGGCTATATCTCACGTCAGGTCGCACTGCTGGATCGCAAGATGCTCGGCCTGAGTCTGACCGCGTATGTACTGATCGGCATGGACCGGCACACGCCGGAGCGTTTCGAGAACTTCGAAGCGGCGATTCGCACATTGCCGCAGGTGCTGGAGTGCAGTCTGGTGACGGGCGTGGATGCCGACTATCAGTTAAAGGTGGTGGTGCCGGACATGGATCACTATCAGAAACTGCTGCTGGGGCACCTGACACGGATTGAAGGGGTGACCAGTGTGCGCTCCAGCTTTGTGCTGAACCAGGTTTTGAACAGCACTGAGCTGCCGCTGACTCATTTGCGTAGTTGAGATCGTCTTCGCAAGCAGGCCCGCTCCCACATTTTGGAATGCATTCCCCTCTGAGAGCGGGCTTGCTCGCGAAGAGGCCGGTACAGGTCATCAACGACTGCGGCACACCGACGCAGGTCAATGCGGCTTCAGCCACCCTCGGCGTATAATCGCCAAGCCCTTTCAGCCGTGCCCACGCCGGAGATGACCGATGGATCCAGCATTACTCGAAGAATGGATGATGACGGGCCTCGTCAGCATCCTGATCATTTTCATGGGTTTCATCGTCTGGGATCTGGCGAAGAAGTCCAAGGCCGGACGTTTCGGCTCATTCATTCTGTTCTTCGTGCTCGGCCTGGGCGTGGCCGCATTCGTCATCAAGAGCGTGGTGATCGGCCTGATCGAATCCGGCGCTCTATAAGCGCGCCGGCACTTCCTTCCACTGGCCTTGATCGAGCCCTTCGATCGTCCAGTCGCCAATCCTGACCCGCACCAGCCGCAACGTCGGCAAGCCTACCGCCGCAGTCATGCGCCGAACCTGACGGTTGCGCCCTTCACGAATCACCAACTCCAGCCAACTCGTGGGCACGCTTTTGCGAAAGCGCACGGGCGGGTTGCGTGGCCACAACGCAGGTTCGTCCAGTTGCCGCGCTTCGGCGGGCAAGGTCGGGCCGTCATTCAGTTCGACCCCATCGCGCAGGCGCTGCAATTGCTCAGCACTTGGCTCACCCTCGACTTGCACCCAATAGGTCTTGGCCAGTTTGTGCTTGGGGTCGGCGATCCGCGCCTGCAACTGCCCGTCATTGGTCAGCAGCAGCAAGCCTTCGCTGTCACGATCCAGGCGCCCGGCCGGATAGATGCCAGGCACATCGATGAAATCCTTGAGTGTCGCCCGCCCTCCTTCATCGCTGAACTGCGTCAGCACATCGAAGGGTTTGTTGAACAGGATCAGCTTCGGCTCGGCCGGCGGCGCCTTGGCAATACGGCGCGGGGAGGAAGACTGAGGCTTCGCGCCAGGGCGGCGGGAAGGTGGACGCGGGGGACGGGACATGGCGAAAAGAACATCTAACGGTCAGGGCTGCTAATGCTAGTGCCCTGACCGCCAAATGACCACGACAAACCGTTAACGGAACGGCGGTTCGTCGAAGCTGCGCAGTTTGCGCGAGTGCAGCGAGTTGAGTTCGGTGCGCAGCAGGTCCACCGCTTCGATGCCGATCTTCAAGTGCTGGCTGACCGCACGTTCGTAGAACGCGTTGGCCGAGCCCGGCAGTTTGATCTCGCTGTGCAGCGGTTTGTCCGACACGCACAACAACGTGCCGTACGGCACCCGCAGGCGATAACCCTGCGCTGCGATGGTGCCGCTTTCCATGTCCACCGCCACGGCGCGGGACAGGTTGATCAGCGGACGCTCCTGCGCCCAGCGCAACTCCCAGTTACGGTCGTCGTAAGTCAGCACGGTGCCGGTGCGCAGGCGCTTTTTCAGCTCTTCACCTTTCTCACCGGTGATATTGGCTGCCGCCTGCTGAAGCGCGAGCTGTACTTCGGCCAGCGCCGGGATCGGAATGTTCGGCGGCACCACCCGGTCGAGAATCCCGTCGCGACGCATGTAAGCGTGAGCCAGCACGTAGTCGCCAATGGTTTGCGACTGACGCAGGCCGCCGCAGTGACCGATCATCAGCCAGCAATGCGGACGCAACACGGCCAAGTGGTCAGTGATGTTCTTGGCATTGGACGGACCGACGCCGATATTCACCAGCGTCACACCATGACCATCACTGGCGATCAGGTGATAGGCCGGCATCTGATAACGGTGCCAGACCACACCCGCGGCAATCGCCGACGCTTCGCCGTGATCCATGCTCTTCTCGATGATCACGTTGCCCGGCAGCACCATGCGCACGAAACGCGGATCGCTGCGCAACTGCTCCAGACCATGGACGATGAACTGGTCGACGTAGCGATGATAGTTGGTCAGCAGAATCCACGGCTGCACATGGCGCCAGTCGCTGCCGGTGTAGTGCACCAAACGACGCAGCGAAAAGTCGACGCGTGCCGCATCGAACAATGCCAGTGGCAGGGGGTCGGTGTTTTCCCAATCGTAGAGACCGTCGGCGATGCCATCGGTGGCGGCCGACAGGTCGGTACTGGGGAACACCCGCGCCAGCACTGCCGCCGTCACGCCGGAACCGGCGAGTTCATCGCCCTGCTCGACCACGTATGGATACGGAATATTTTGCTGACTGGCGCCGACTTCCACGGTCACGGTGAAATCGTGCATCAACGGCGTCAGTTGTTCGAGCAGGTATTTGCGAAACGCCGCCGGGTGGGTGACGGTCACGCTGTAGGTGCCCGGCAGCTGTACTTTGGCGTAAGCGCGGGTGGTCTGCGGGACTTCGCCATGGCAGTGGTAGGTCAGACGCAGTTCGGGATAACGAAAAAGAGCACGCTGCTCGGCGTCGGGCTCGACGCGATCCTTGAGGTAACGCTTGAGCGCCGAATTCAGCGCAGTAGTGGCCCGCTCATGCAGCTCGGCCAGACGATCCACGGCTTGTTCAGCGGTTTGAACAACAATAAACGCTTCGGTCACGATCAGCTTCCTGTGTTCTGACTTGCAGAGCTTTATCTTGCCTGCATCGTGGCGTGACGGGAACAGTGGCGTTGTAGCTGTACCTCAATCTTTCAAACAAAGAAGATCCCCTGTGGGATTTGTAGTGTTTCAGAAACCTTGTGGGGTCGAGCGGGCGACGATGGCCTCGACATCGAGGCCGCGCGGTAGCGCGCCGTAGACCCTGCCATTGCCACCCAACCGACTGGCAATAAACGCATCGCTCACCGCCGCATTCCCCGCCTCCAGCAACAGCTTGGCCTGAAGCCCCAGCGCAATGTCCTCGGTCAACTGCCGCGCCCGGTACTGAATATCCCCGGTGTCCTTGAACTGCGCCTGCAACTGCTGAATATGCGCGGCCAGGCGTTTGTCGCCGTGGCCGTCACCCAATTCATGGAACAACACATCCAGCACGCCCGGCTCTTTCGACAAGGCGCGCAGCACGTCGAGGCACTGCACGTTGCCCGAGCCTTCCCACGTCGAGTTGACCGGTGCCTCGCGGTACAGGCGCGGCAGGATGCTGTCTTCGACATACCCCGCGCCGCCCATGCATTCAGCCGCCTCGTTGATCATTGCCGGGGCGCGTTTGCAGATCCAGTATTTGCCCACCGCCGTCACCAGCCGGGCGAATTGCGCTTCGTGACGATCGTCCAGATGATCCAACGCCTGGCCCATGCGCAGGCTCAAGGCCAGTGCGGCTTCACTTTCAAGGGCCAGATCGGCCAGCACGTTCAGCATCAACGGTTGCTCGCTGAGCAGCTTGCCGCCGACCTTACGGTGCGCGCAGTGATGGCTGGCTTGGGTCAGGGCCTGACGCATCAAGGCGCTGGAGCCGACCATGCAATCAAAGCGCGTCATCGCCACCATTTCGATGATGGTCGGCACACCACGCCCTTCTTCGCCGACCATCCACGCCAACGCGCCGCGAAATTCCACTTCGCTGGAGGCATTGGACTGATTGCCGAGTTTGTTTTTCAGGCGCTGGATATAGAACTGATTGCGCGTGTCGTCCGGGCGATGGCGCGGCAGCAGGAAACAGCTCAAGCCCTTGTCGGTCTGCGCCAGCGTGAGAAACGCATCGCACATCGGTGCCGAGCAGAACCACTTGTGCCCGACCAGTTCATACGCCTGCCCCGGGCCACTGGCGCCGACCGGATAGGCCTTGGTGGTGTTGGCCCGCACATCGGTGCCGCCCTGTTTTTCGGTCATGGCCATGCCGATGGTGACACCGGCCTTGTGCGCCATGCCGACATTGCGCGGATCGTATTCGGTGGCGAGGATTTTCGGCAGCCATTGCTCGGCCAGATCGGGCTGCAAGCGCAGGGCCGGCACACTGGCGAAGGTCATGGTCAACGGGCAACCACTGCCGGCCTCGGCCTGGCTGTGCAGATAACTCATCGAGGCGCGGGCGACATGGGCGCCGTCCTGTGGATGAGTCCACGGCGACGAAGTCAGACCCTGTTCGATCGCGGTACGCATCAGTTCGTGATAGGCGGGATGGAATTCCACCAGATCGATGCGATGACCGTAGCGGTCATGGCTGGCGAACACCGGTTTGTTCTGATTGGCGAGGAACCCGGCTTCCATCAACGGGCCGCCGGCCAGTTCACCGTAGGCATCGATCCGCGACTCGGCCCAACCAGCACCGAACCGCCGCGACCACTCCTGCAATGGCAGGTCGATGCGGTAGAGGTTGGTGCCGTCCAGCGACGGTGGCTGATTGGTGACTTCGTGGGTTTCGGCGAACTGATGCAGGTTCATGACGGGGCTCCTTGGGGTCAGCCAGAGAAACCAGTTAAGCACCGGCCCATCATCGAACAAAGTGTCATAGCCGCCGAATTGGCGGCGCTTTTACCCTGTCAACAGCACAATACCCGTCGCTCCAGCGCCGACTGCAGATCTTCGAATTTCACCGGTTTATTGAGGTAATCGATCGGCGCGTCCGTGGCACAAAGCTCTCGATCAGCGCTCAACGCCAGCATGAATACCGGCAGATGAGCGCAGCCCGGCAAGGCGTGAATCTGGCAACACAGCGACGCCCCTTCGTGGGTGGGCAGTTGGCAATCGATCAGCACCGCCTCGAAGGTTTCACGCTGCAAGCAGTCCAGCGCCACCGCAGCGTTGTCGGCCGCACGCACGCGAAAGCCGAGCTTGAGCAACATGCCGCGCATCACCAGTTGATTGACGCTGTTGTCATCCACCAACAACACCGTGCAGTCCTGGGGTGCGCGGATGCAATCGCGCAAAGGCGTGGGGGCAAGGGCAGGCTCGACCACCGGCAACTCGAACTCGACATCCAACTGGAAGCGACTGCCACTTCCGAGTTCAGAACGGTGGGTGAGCTTGCCGCCGAGCAACTCGACCAATTGCCGACAGATCGCCAGACCTACGCCCAGTCCGCCATATTCGCGTGTCATCGAGCCGTCGAGCTGGAAAAAGCGCTGATACAGGGTCGCCTCGCCCAGATCGGTGAAGCCAATGCCGGTGTCGATCACCGCAAACGATAGCGACAGACGATTGTCCTTCAACGGTTTGCCGGTCACGCGCAGCGCCAGCCCGCCAACGCGGGTGAACTTGATGGCGTTGTCCAGCAGGCACTCCAGGCACTGCGCGAGCTTCGCGCTGTCACCGTGCAGGCGGTCCGGCAGGGTTGGCAGAACGTCGACCTTGAAGTCCAGCGACTTGCTCGCCGCATTACCGTCGAACTGCGCGCGCAGCGCTTCAACCACACCGCGCAGGCTGAAACTGCCAGGGGTAGCCTTGAGCTTGCCGGCCTGCAATTCGGTGAGGGTAAGGATGCCGTTGACCATGCGCATCATGTCCCGGGCAGAACCGGCGGCGGTCTGCTGGTATTGCTCAAGTTCCGGGTCAAGGTCGACGGTCTGCATCAGTTCCAGCGAGCCGATCACACCGTTCATCGGCGTGCGCAGTTCATGGGTCAGGGTCGCGAGGAATTCATCCTTGAGCTTGTTGCTGTGGGCCAGTTGCTGGTTCAGCACTTCGAGTTTCTGGCCGGCGTCGTACAGCGTTTGCGCCTGCTGCTCGCGCATGGCGTTGATACGATCCGCCAGTGCCAGTGACAACAGCGCCACTTCGATGGCCGAGCCGATCTGGCTGGCGTACATGGTCAGGAAGACGTTCGGCAGCAGGCCCAGCACCATCAGCGTATTGATGACGCCGCCCAGCAGGAACGCCGACCAGGCAATGATGAAGTACCGCGCCACGCGCAAGCCGCGCCACCAGGCGAGAATCCCCGCCGCGAAAATCACCACGGTAAAGGTCAACGCCAGGGTCGTCGCCAGCCGCAGGGCCAGGGCGTAACTGGTCATCAGCGACAACCCGACCACCAATGCACCGAACGCGATCAGGGCGATCAGCAGGCGATCAAGCCAACGACTGTGGTTTTTGGTCTGCAAGAAGCTGCGGGCGAACTGGCTGCCGAACAGGCCAGCGCAACCGATAAAGAAGGGGGTGGAAGCGTTGGCCCACCACGGATTGTTCGGCCAGAAATACTCGACTGCGGCGCCGTTCACCGACAGTTGATAAAGACCGAACGAGGCAATGTAGAAGATGTAATAGAGGTAACTGGTGTCGCGCACGCTGAGGTAGATGAACAGGTTGTAGACCAGCATCCCCAGCAACACACCATAAATGACGCCCAGCACATACAGGCGCACAGGCTGGTCTTCAAGGTACGCCGTGCTCGACCACAATGTCACGGGCGCCTGGATCGAGCCTTCACTGGCCAAGCGCAGGAACACGGTTTGTTGCTGGCCGGGTTTGAAGGCAAGGTCGAACAGATAATTGTTCTGACGAATCTCGCGGCTGGCAAACGGCAGCGCATCGCCGGTCTGACGCATCAGGCGGTAGTCGCCATTGGCATCGGGCAGATACAGGTCGAGATGGTCGAGTGGCGGATAAGCCAGTTCCAGCAACCAGGTGCGTTGTGCGGTCGGATTATTCGGACGGTAATGCAGGTCGATTTTCAGCCAGAACGCCGAACGCGAGTACCCGGCATTGAGCGTGGCTTTGTCGTTAGGTTTGAAATGGCCGGCAGCAGCCTGCGCGCGGACATCGGCAATGCTCGCCTGACCGCCCGGATCTTCGAACACTTGCAGTGACCGGCCCAGAGGGAGGCTCTGGGTAAACTCGTCGAATTCGACGGCGCTCGCCATGAGGGGCAAGCAGAACAGCAACATCAGCAAATAGCGCATTGAAGCCCCAGCGTGGCTCGTCCGGTTGTGTCAGGAAGCCCCCCCATTCCCTTTGAGTAGACGTAAAACCGGTATTACCTGTTATTGGTTTGGATCCAGCCTAGCATAGCCGTTGATGGCCATTGAGCACCATCGAAATTTTTCCTACAAAGGCTCTAGAACGGGCGTTTCAGAGCAAAGCAGCGCGCTAGAGCTGTTGAGCCGGTCAAGTTGTGACAATACAGTCGGGGTTCTATGCCCGAGCTATCGACAGGACACAACGGCACTGAACCGGAAAATCAGGTTTGGTGGTAAGCTCGCGCACCATGAATATCTACAGCTCACGCCCCGTTGTCCTCTGTCTCTCCGGCCACGACCCCAGTGGTGGCGCCGGCTTGCAGGCAGATATCGAAGCCCTGCTCGCGCAGGGTTGCCATGCGGCTCCGGCCGTCACCGCCCTGACCGTGCAAGACACCGTCAATGTCACTGACTTCCGCGTCCTCGACCGCGAGTGGGTGTTGGCCCAGGCCAATGCCGTGCTCAACGACTCCGACGTCGCTGCGGTCAAACTGGGCATGCTCGGTTCGCTGGATATGGTCGACACCGTTGTCGAACTGCTTTCAGCGCATCCGCACTTGCCTGTGGTCTGCGACCCGGTGCTGCGCGCCGGCGGCGGCGGACGTCTGGGCAAGGATGAGGTCGGCTATGCGATGCGCGAGCGTTTGCTGCCGCTGTCGATCATTGCGACCCCCAACCTTCCCGAAGCCCGAATCCTCGCTGAACTGCCCGAAGGCACTGCCGACGAGTGCGCTGAAAAACTCTTGCCGTTCGTCAAAAACCTGCTGATCACCGGCGGCCACGGCGACGAAACTGAAATCCACAATCGCCTGTACAGCCGCGACGGCCTGCGTGAAACCTTTTATTGCCAGCGTCTGCCGGGCAGCTATCACGGCTCCGGTTGCACCCTCGCCAGCGCTCTGGCCGGTCGCCTGGCTCAGGGCGAAAACCTCGCCAGCGCTGTGCGCAGTGCACTGGATTACACCTGGCGCACCCTGCGCGACGCCGAACAACTGGGCAAAGGCCAGTTCGTCCCGCGTCGCCTGCCGCTGGATTTCTGCTCGTAACGTCGTGAGGTCTGCCTGATGAAACTACGTGGCCTGTATGCCATTACCGACAGCCAATTGCTGGCCGGGAAGTTTCTGTCCTACGTGGAGGCGGCGCTCGAAGGCGGCGTCACCCTGCTGCAATACCGCGACAAAAGCAGCGACGAGGCCCGCCGTCTGCGCGAAGCCGAAGCGCTGCGCGATCTGTGTGAGCGCTACAAAACGCAGTTGATCATCAACGATGACGCCGAACTGGCTGCGCGCCTCAACGTTGGCGTGCACCTGGGCCAGACCGACGGCCCGCTGTCGCCGACCCGCGCCCTGCTCGGTTCGAAAGCAATCATCGGTTCGACCTGCCACGCGCAGATCGAACTGGCCGAACAAGCCGCCAAGGAAGGTGCGAGCTACGTCGCCTTCGGCCGCTTCTTCAACTCCAACACCAAACCCGGCGCACCGACTTGCAGCCTCGATCTGCTCGATGAGGCTCGCCGCAAACTGCATTTGCCGATCTGCGCGATCGGCGGCATCACCCTCGACAACGCCGCGCCTCTGGTGGCCCATGGTGTCGACCTGCTGGCCGTCGTCCACGGCCTGTTCGGCGCTGAAAGCACCGCCGAAGTGACCCGCCGCGCCCGCGCGTTCAATGAATTGTTCAAATCCTGAAGATTGAGAGCCCGATCATGTCTCGTTCCGAAACCCTGTTTGCCAACGCCCAGAAACACATTCCCGGTGGAGTGAACTCGCCAGTTCGTGCGTTCAAGAGCGTTGGCGGCACACCGTTGTTCTTCAAGCACGCCGAAGGGGCCTACGTTACCGACGAAGACGACAAGCGCTATGTCGATTACGTCGGTTCGTGGGGCCCGATGATCCTTGGCCACAGCCATCCGGATGTGCTGGACGCCGTGCGCAATCAACTGCAACACGGCCTGTCCTACGGTGCGCCAACCGCGATGGAAACCGAGATGGCCGACCTGGTCTGCTCGCTGGTGCCGTCGATGGACATGGTGCGCATGGTCAGTTCCGGCACCGAAGCAACCATGAGCGCCATCCGTCTGGCCCGTGGTTACACTGGCCGTGACAGCATCATCAAGTTCGAAGGCTGCTACCACGGCCATTCCGACAGCCTACTGGTCAAGGCCGGTTCCGGTGCACTGACCCAAGGCGTGCCGAGCTCGGCCGGTGTACCGGCGGCGTTCGCCAAACACACCTTGACCCTGCCCTTCAACGACATCGACGCCGTTGAAAAGATGCTCGCTGAAGTCGGCCAGGAAGTGGCCTGCATCATCGTCGAGCCCGTGGCCGGCAACATGAACTGCGTGCCGCCAGCACCGGGGTTCCTCGAAGGCCTGCGCTCGCTGTGCGACAAACATGGCGTGGTGCTGATTTTCGACGAAGTGATGACCGGTTTCCGCGTCGCCCTCGGCGGTGCTCAGGCGTACTACGGCGTCAATCCCGACCTGACCACGTTCGGCAAGATCATTGGCGGCGGCATGCCGGTCGGCTGCTTCGGTGGCAAACGTGAAATCATGGAGCGCATCGCGCCACTGGGCCCGGTGTATCAGGCCGGTACGCTGTCGGGTAACCCGCTGGCGATGGCGGCCGGTTTGACCACGCTGCGCCTGATCAGCCGTCCGGGTTTCCACGCCGAGTTGACCGACTACACCACACGCCTGCTCGATGGCCTGCAACAACGCGCCGATGCCGCTGGCATTCCATTCGTGACCACCCAGGCGGGAGGCATGTTCGGCCTGTACTTCAGCGGCGCCGACGCCATCGTGACGTTTGAGGACGTAATGGCCAGCGATGCCGCGTTGTTCGGTCGCTTCTTCCACCTGATGCTGGAAGGCGGGGTGTATCTGGCGCCGAGCGCATTCGAAGCCGGCTTCACGTCGATCGCCCATGGCGAAGCCGAGTTGAAACTGACGCTGGACGCTGCCGAACGCGCCTTCGCTGCGTTGAAGTAATTGCCACACTGCTGACGTTGGCCATTGCCAGCGTCAGCTTTCACCTACATCCCCACGCTTTTTCCGCGCCTGTGCCAAAAATCTTCCTGAAAGTGGGCGATATATTCCCCGCGCAGCAGAAAAACGAGTAAAGACTTTGTAAGGTTGGCCCTGCTTATTTCATAATGCGCGCTTATTGGATCCCTCGATGGGTCCGCGTGCCCTTCAGAGGTAAGTCGATTCCCATGAACCGCACCGGCCGCACCCTTGCCTTGGGCTGCCTGTTGCTCCTTCAGCCCCTGCTCGCGCATGCACAAGCAGGCGGCAACTCGTTGTTGATCCCGGCGATGGGTCGTTGCACCCTCAATACTCAGCCGCAAGACGTCACGCAGGCATTGGCTGCCTGCCAGAAAGCGGCGGATGAAGGGGATGCGCAAGCGCAATACGAGTTGGGTGAGTTCTACTACGACGGCAAGAATGCGCCGCGCGACCTCAACCAAGCCCTGAGCTATTTCGAAAAGGCCTCGTTGCAAGGCCACGCTCAGGCGCAGTTCAAGCTCGGCACGATGTTCTTCCACGGTGAAGGCGTGCAGGCCAACAACATTCAGGCGTACATCGTGCTGAAGATGGCCGCGGTCAACGGCGCCGAAGAGGCGCTCGACACAGCCGACGAAGTCTCCGAAAAAATGTCCCGCGAAGATCTCGAAACCGCCACTCAGGTGCTCGGGCAAATTTTCCGTAAATACCTGATGGAACTGCAAAGCGCCGATGGGCGTACGCCTTTTTCGCCCCTTCCCTGAATTCTGTACGGATTTTTCTGGCCTCTTCGCGAGCAAACCCGCTCCCACATGGGATCTTCTGAACACTGAAGATCAATTGTGGGAGCGACGGTGCGACGATTCGACTTGCTCGCGAATGAGGCGACTCGGTCTTGAGCCTTACTTCTCAGGCATCGGCATCGGAAACGGCATCACATTGCCGACCGCGCCGCGGGCTTCGCTGATTTTCGGGGTGCCGAGGCGTTCCACTTCGTCGATGCGCACGATCGAATGCATCGGCACAAAACTGCGCACAACGCCTTCAAACTGCGCCTTGAGCTTTTCTTCGCTCGGGTCGACGACCACTTGCGTGCGCTCGCCAAAGACGAACTCTTCCACTTCCAGGAAACCCCACAGATCACTTTGATAGATCTGCTTGGCGTACATTTCGAACACCTGGCCCTGGTTGAGGAAAATCACCTTGTAGATTGGAGCTTCGCGTTTGGTCATGGCGGGCGGATAACATCGGGGATAAAAATGAGGGCGCGAACTATAGCATAGCCACCGGACGCACAGCGGTAGGAACCTGAGGGCTTGTTCCCTATAATGCGCGGTTCTTTGAATCACGTGACGACCAAAATCCATGGCCAAGAAGCTTTACATCGAAACCCACGGTTGCCAGATGAACGAGTACGACAGCTCGCGCATGGTCGATCTGCTGGGTGAACATCAGGCCCTGGAAGTCACCGCTCGCGCGGAAGACGCCGACGTGATTCTGCTCAACACCTGCTCGATCCGCGAGCGCGCCCAGGATCGTGTGTACTCGCAACTCGGTCGCTGGCGCGAATTGAAACTGGCCAACCCGGACATGGTGATTGCCGTCGGCGGTTGCGTGGCCAGCCAGGAAGGCGCGGCGATCCGTGATCGCGCACCCTACGTTGACGTGGTGTTCGGCCCGCAGACCCTGCACCGCTTGCCGGAAATGATCGACGCGGCGCGCAGCACCAAGCTGCCGCAAGTCGACGTCTCATTCCCGGAAATCGAAAAATTCGACCACTTGCCCGAGCCGCGCATCGATGGCCCGAGCGCTTATGTGTCGGTGATGGAAGGCTGCAGCAAGTACTGCACGTTCTGCGTGGTGCCTTATACCCGCGGCGAAGAAGTCAGCCGGCCGTTCGATGACGTGATCGCCGAGATCATCCACCTGGCCGAAAATGGCGTGCGCGAGGTGACCCTGCTGGGGCAGAACGTCAACGGCTATCGCGGTACCACCCACGACGGGCGCCTGGCCGATCTCGCCGAACTGATCCGCGTAGTCGCGGCCGTCGACGGCATTGACCGCATTCGCTACACCACCTCGCACCCGCTGGAGTTTTCCGACAGCCTGATCCAGGCCCACGCCGATGTGCCGGAACTGGTGAAGCACCTGCACTTGCCCGTGCAGTCGGGTTCGGACCGTATTCTGGCCGCGATGAAGCGCAACCACACGGCGCTGGAGTACAAATCGAAGCTGCGCAAACTGCGCGCGGCGGTGCCGGGGATCTGCATCAGCTCGGACTTCATCGTTGGCTTCCCCGGCGAGACCGAGAAAGACTTCGAACAGACCATGAAGCTGATTGCCGACGTTGGTTTCGACTTTTCCTACTCGTTCGTTTACAGCCAGCGCCCGGGCACCCCGGCTGCCGATCTGGCGGATGACACCCCGGAAGAGTTGAAAAAGGAACGCCTGAACGCGCTGCAACACCGCTTGAATCAGCAAGGTTTCGAAATCAGCCGACAAATGGTCGGTTCGATTCAGCGCATTCTGGTCACCGATTACTCGAAAAAAGACCCAGGCGAGCTGCAAGGGCGCACCGAGAATAATCGTATCGTCAACTTCCGCTGCGACAATCCAACGTTGATCGGTCAGTTCGCCGACGTGCACATCGACGCGGCACAACCGCACTCGCTGCGCGGCTCGCTGATCCAGTAACAGATACCAGCAGCACAGAAGAACCTGTGGGAGCTGGCTTGCCAGCGATAGCGGCGTAACTGGCGACATCTTCGCTGGACGTGATGACCTCATCGCTGGCAAGCCAGCTCCCACAGGGATGGTGATTGAAGCTGAGATATTTAAGAGCTTTCGCACCCACGCCACTGGCGTTATCCTTGATTTCATCTTAATTGCCCCAGGGCGGCTAAATACGACCTTGAACGCACCCATAGAACCACATCGTTTTATCCTCGAGCCCTTTGAGGCTCGCCGCTTCGCCAATCTGTGCGGGCAATTCGACGAGCATCTGCGCTTGATCGAACAGCGCCTGACCATCGAGATCCGCAACCGCGGAAACCAGTTCGAGCTGATCGGCGATCCCAAGCACACCACTTCTGCGGAAAACCTGCTGCGCCGCCTGTACCGGGAAACCAAAGGTACCGAGTTGTCGCCAGACATGGTGCACCTGTTCCTCCAGGAATCGGCCGTTGTAGAGCTGGACAACCACGCCCCCGCCGAAGCCTCCGTCGCCCTGCGCACCAAAAAAGGCATGATTCGCCCACGCGGCTTGAATCAACTGCGCTATGTGAAGGAAATCCTCGGCAACGACATCAACTTCGGCATCGGCCCGGCCGGTACCGGCAAGACCTATCTGGCCGTGGCCTGCGCTGTCGATGCTCTGGAACGCGAGCAGATCCGTCGCATCCTGCTGGTGCGTCCAGCGGTCGAAGCGGGTGAAAAACTCGGTTTCCTGCCCGGCGACCTGTCGCAGAAAATCGACCCGTACCTGCGCCCGCTCTACGACGCACTCTACGAGATGCTCGGTTTCGAATACGTGGCCAAGCTGATCGAACGTCAAGTGATCGAAGTTGCGCCGCTGGCCTACATGCGCGGTCGGACGCTGAACAACAGCTTCATCATCCTCGACGAAAGTCAGAACACCACCGTCGAACAGATGAAGATGTTCCTGACCCGTATCGGCTTCGGCTCAACCGCAGTCATTACCGGTGACATCACTCAGGTCGACTTGCCGAAAGGCACCAAGTCCGGTCTGCATCACGTGATCGAGGTGTTGAAAGACGTGCCGGGCATCAGTTTCACGCACTTCCAGCCCAAGGACGTCGTGCGCCACCCGTTGGTGCAGCGGATCGTCGAAGCCTACGAGCGCTTCGAAAACCGTGACGAAGCACCCAAGGAAACCTCGCGAAATGCTTGAGCTAGACCTGCAAATCGCGACTGAAGCGAGCGCGCCGAGTGAGGCCGATTTCCGCCTGTGGTGCGAATTGGCCCTGCGCCAGCGCACTGCCGACTCGGAAATGACCATTCGTCTGGTCGACGAGGAAGAAGGCCGCGAGCTCAATCACACCTGGCGCCACAAGGACTACGCGACCAACGTCCTGTCGTTCCCCGCCGAAGTGCCCGACGAGTTTCTCGATATCCCGCTGCTGGGCGATCTGGTGATCTGCGTGGCGGTGGTCGAGCGCGAAGCTGCCGAACAAGGCAAGGAACTAAAGGCCCACTGGGCACATCTGGTCATTCACGGCTGCTTGCATCTGCTCGGTTACGACCATATAGATGACGAGGAAGCCGAAGAAATGGAAGCACTGGAACGCGAGTTGCTTGCTGAACTGGGCTACCCCGATCCGTACGCGGACGACGAAACCGAAACATCCCCTATCGTTACAACAAAGGATTCAGAGTAATCGCTATGAGCGAAGATCGATCGAGCAACGGGCAGAAGTCATGGCTGGGTAAACTGACCCAGGCTATTGCCCA
>NZ_JBIUWM010000009.1:44284-48258 GCF_044743445.1 Pseudomonas sp. NPDC087615
AACTGCAGGACAGCGAAGCGCTCGCCATCGTCGAAGGCGCCATTCAGGTGGCTGACCTGCAAGTACGCGACATCATGGTGCCGCGTTCGCAGATGATCAGCATCAAGGCGACCCAGACACCCCGTGAATTCCTCCCCGCCGTGGTCGACTCGGCCCACTCGCGCTATCCGGTCATCGGCGAAAGCCATGACGACGTGATGGGCGTGCTGCTGGCTAAGGACTTGCTGCCGTTGATCCTCAAGGAGAACGGCGACAGCTTCAACATCAAGGATCTGCTGCGCCCGGCCACCTTCGTGCCGGAGTCCAAGCGCCTGAACGTGTTGCTGCGTGAATTCCGCGCCAACCACAACCACATGGCCATCGTCATCGACGAGTACGGCGGTGTGGCGGGTCTGGTGACCATCGAAGACGTGCTCGAACAAATCGTCGGCGACATCGAAGACGAGCACGACGTCGAAGAAGACAGCTACATCAAGCCGCTGCCAAGTGGCGATTTCCTGATCAAGGCCCTGACGCCGATCGAGAACTTCAACGAGTGCTTCGACAGCGAGTTCTCCGACGATGAGTTCGACACTGTCGGCGGTCTGGTGATGAGCGCGTTCGGGCACTTGCCAAAACGCAACGAAATCACTGAAATCGGCGCCTATCGTTTCCGCATCCTGAACGCCGACAGCCGTCGGATTCACTTGCTGCGACTCACGCCAATCGCTCGTTAATTCTAAGGACTGAAATGCGCTGGACAACCCGCCCCGGCTGGCCCGGTAACCTGCTGGCCGTGGCGGCCGGTGCAATCACCACTTTAGCGCTGGCACCGTTCAACATCTGGCCGCTGGCATTGCTGGCGGTCGGCCTGTTCTATGCCGGGCTGCGCGAGCTGAGCCCGCGTCAGGCAGTGGGCCGTGGCTGGTGCTTCGGTTTCGGCCTGTTCGGCGCCGGCACCAGTTGGATCTACTACAGCATCCACCACTTTGGCGGCGCTTCGGTGTTGTTGGCTGGTTTCCTGATGCTGCTGTTCACCGCCGCCATTGCCTGGTTCTTTGCTTTGCCCGCCTGGCTTTGGGCGCGCTGGCTTCGCCGGAATGAGGCGCCATTGGCCGACGCCTTGGCGTTCGCCGCGTTATGGGTCGGCCAGGAAGCGTTTCGCGGCTGGTTTCTTACCGGTTTCCCATGGCTGTATTCCGGTTACAGCCAACTCGACGGCCCTTTGGCCGGACTCGCGCCGGTGGGTGGCATGTGGCTGGTGTCATTCGTTCTGGCACTCACCGCCGCACTGATCTACAACGCCCCGCGCCTGATTAAATCCGGCCGCAAAGGTTTTGTCGCCGCCGGCCTGCTGTTGCTGGCTGGGCCGTGGGTGGCAGGTATTGCGCTCAAGGGCCATGCCTGGACCAGCCCGTCCGGCGCGCCGCTGAGCGTCGCGGCGATTCAGGGCAACGTCGAACAAAGCATGAAATGGGACCCGGCACAGCTCAACGCACAATTGGCGCTGTACCGCGACTTGAGTTTCCGTTCCAAACCGGTGGACCTGCTGATCTGGCCGGAAACCGCCGTGCCGGTGCTCAAGGAGTCCGCCGAGGGCTACCTGAACATGATGGGCACTTTTGCCGCCGAGCGTAAATCGGCGCTGATCACCGGCGTGCCGATTCGTGAAACGGTTCGTCACGAAAAACGCTTCTTCAACGGCATCACCGTGGTCGGCGAAGGCGATGGCACTTACCTGAAACAGAAACTGGTGCCGTTCGGCGAATACGTGCCGTTGCAGGACATTCTTCGCGGGCTGATCGCTTTCTTCGACCTGCCGATGTCCGACTTCGCCCGGGGCCCCGCGGATCAACCTCTGTTGCAGGCCAAGGGTTATCAGATCGCTCCGTTCATTTGCTACGAAGTGGTGTATCCGGAGTTCGCCGCCAGCCTGTCCGCCCGCAGTGATCTGCTGCTGACAATCAGCAACGACACCTGGTTCGGAAAGTCGATTGGCCCGCTGCAACACTTGCAGATGGCACAAATGCGCGCACTGGAAGCCGGACGCTGGATGATTCGCGCCACCAACAACGGCGTGACCGGATTGATTAACCCGTTCGGGCAGATCACCGAACAGATTCCGCAGTTCGAGCAGGGCGTTTTGTACGGTGAGGTGGTACCGATGCACAACCTGACGCCGTATCTGCGATGGCGTTCGTGGCCGTTGATCATTGTCTGCTTGCTGCTGTTTGGCTGGGCACTGATGGCGAGCCGGATGTCGAAAACCCTTTAAAAGCTTCGCGAGCAAGCCCGCTCCCACATTTGAAATGCATTCCAAATGTGGGAGCGGGCTTGCTCGCGAAGAGGCCATTAGCAACAATCAATCAATCAATCAATCGGCGACTGCTTCACTCCGGTAAAACAGTGAATACCCCACCTGCCCCACCGCCTCATTCAACAACTGGCCGCTCTGCCAGATCGACTTGAACTCCGGCATCCAGCCTCCCAGCGGCCGGGCGTTGTCCGTGCCGAGGAAACCCACCGGCGCCGGCACCACGTCAAATCCCGCCTGCTGAAAACTCCATACCGAACGCGGCATATGCCAGGCCTGTGTCACCACGACGACACGCTTGATCCCCTGCGGCAGCAGCATATCGGCGGTGAACTTAGCGTTTTCCCACGTAGTACGGCTCTCACCTTCCTGCCAACGCACAGTCACGCCGAAGTCATCGTGCAACGAATCCGCCATCAATTTCGCCTCGGTCGGCGGCGTACCGTAATGCAGGCCACCACTGGTCAGGATCGGTAAACCCGACGCCTTGGCCAGCCGCGCCGCATAGCGCTGACGTTCCAGCCCCACGCCGGTCGGCTGATCCTCGCCCCAGGCCAGATCGCCGCGCTCACGGCCCGAACCCAACACCACAATCGCATCGGCCCGCTGTGCCAGCGTCGCCCACTCGTCTCTGGCCAGCGGCGGCTCACGCTCAAGCGCCCTGGCGCCCCACTGCACGACCACCGGCAGGCTCATCAACCAGAACCCGCCAAAACCGATGGCGAAACACAATCCGGCCAGACGCGGACGGGAGCGGCGCAACCACCACGCGGCCAGCAACAGCAGTAATAAAATGCCGGGCGGCAATAGAAGTTGTTTGATGAAATAACGAAAAGGCATCGGGCATCTCCAAAGATGCCCGAAGCGTAAGAGTGTTAATAATGCGTGACAACCGATAGGTGGGATCCTGTTGAAAAAGATCCGTTTTTTGACCTGCCATGCGCTTACTTGGCCTGCAAAGAGCGAACCTTGACGGTGTCTCTGCCGGGCGTCCGGTCCTTGAGCCAGATGACCTTGGCTGAATGTGTTGCATCGAGCTGCTTCACTGCCTGAGACAAGCATCCGTGCGTTTCACGTTCGCGGCGATCCAGATAAGCCTTGACCAGTTCGAACTCGGCGGGGCTCAAGCCACGCAATTCCAGTTCCAGGGGGCGCTCATCGCGCAGCCGGCCAGCGGTTTTTGCAGCGTCCAGAGCCATGCCCAGACGATCCATCAACCGTTCGTACAACTCGGGTTTAGTAACGTTTTTTTGCTGTGACTCCACCATCCCTCACCTCATTGAAGATAAGACTCACTCCCCAGTTAGAGCTTAGCTTCGCTGCACAAACCGGCTGCACGCCGCGACCAACGGCCCTCGCCACGGATTGACCGGGCCAAACAGCTGTAATCAGGGTTTCCCTAGGCCAAGCGCGGTCATGTATGCTACGGCGCTTCCTGTCATTCCACTTCCAGCTCGTCCGGGCCATCCCGAATGCCGCGTTGAAGAGGATTAGGCCACCCCTATCCAGTACAAAAGTAGCCATGCACGAACAATATCAGCCCCGTGAGATCGAAGCCGCCGCCCAGTCGTTCTGGGATGAGCAAAAGTCCTTTGAAGTCAGTGAACAGCCAGGCAAGGAGACTTTCTACTGCCTGTCGATGTTCCCTTACCCCAGCGGCAAGCTACCCATGGGGCACGTG
>NZ_JBIUWM010000009.1:48268-66073 GCF_044743445.1 Pseudomonas sp. NPDC087615
TAGCCCCGGCCAAGTGGACCTACGAAAACATCGCCTACATGAAATCCCAGCTGCGCAGCCTGGGCCTGGCGGTGGACTGGTCGCGTGAAGTCACCACCTGCAAACCGGATTACTACCGCTGGGAACAATGGCTGTTCACTCGCCTGTTCGAAAAAGGCGTGATTTACAAAAAAAGCGGCACCGTGAACTGGGACCCGGTCGATCAGACCGTTCTGGCCAACGAACAGGTGATCGACGGTCGCGGCTGGCGTTCTGGCGCGCTGATCGAAAAGCGCGAAATCCCGATGTACTACTTCAAGATCACCGCGTACGCGGATGAGCTGCTGGAAAGCCTCGACGAACTGACTGGCTGGCCTGAACAGGTCAAGACCATGCAGCGCAACTGGATCGGCAAATCCCGTGGCATGGAAGTGCAGTTCCCATACAACGTCGACTCCATCGGCGAAGCCGGCACGCTCAAAGTCTTCACCACCCGTCCGGACACCCTGATGGGCGCGACCTACGTTGCTGTAGCCGCCGAACACCATTTGGCAGCCCTGGCCGCGCAGAACAACCCTGAGCTGCAAGCGTTCATCGCTGAATGCAAGGGCGGCAGCGTCGCTGAAGCCGACGTCGCCACTCAAGAGAAAAAAGGCCTGCCGACCGGCCTGTTCGTCGAGCACCCGCTGACCGGTGAAAAACTCCCGGTCTGGGTCGCCAACTATGTGCTGATGCACTACGGCGACGGCGCGGTCATGGCGGTGCCGGCTCACGACGAGCGTGATTTCGAGTTTGCCCACAAGTACAACCTGCCGATCAAATCGGTCGTGCGTACCAGCTCCGGCGAGACCAACCCGGCCCCGTGGCAAGACGCCTACGGCGAGCACGGCACCCTGATCAATTCCGGCGAGTTCGACGGTCTGGACTTCGCGGGCGCGTTCGACGCCATGGAAGTGGCCCTGATCAAGAAAGAACTCGGCGCCTCGCGCACCCAGTTCCGCCTGCGCGACTGGGGCATCAGCCGTCAGCGCTACTGGGGCTGCCCGATCCCGATCATCCACTGCGATGCGTGCGGTGACGTGCCGGTACCGGAAGATCAACTGCCCGTCGTGTTGCCGGAAGACGTGGTGCCGGACGGCGCCGGTTCGCCGCTGGCACGCATGCCCGAGTTTTACGAGTGCAGCTGCCCGAAATGTGGCCAGCCTGCCAAGCGTGAAACCGACACCATGGACACCTTCGTCGAGTCGTCGTGGTACTACGCCCGTTATGCCTCGCCGCACTTTGAAGGTGGCCTGGTCGAAAAATCCGCAGCCGACCACTGGCTGCCGGTGGATCAGTACATCGGCGGTATCGAACACGCCATCCTGCACCTGCTCTACGCGCGCTTCTTCCACAAGCTGATGCGTGACGAAGGTCTGGTGAGCTCCAACGAACCGTTCAAGAACCTGCTGACCCAGGGCATGGTGATCGCCGAGACTTACTATCGTCGCGAAGCCAATGGTGCTTACACCTGGTTCAACCCGGCGGACGTCGAACTCGAGCGTGACAGCAAAGCGAAAGTGATCAGCGCCAAGTTGAAATCCGACGGCCTGCCGGTGGAAATCGGCGGTACCGAGAAGATGGCCAAGTCGAAGAACAACGGCGTCGACCCGCAGTCAATGATCGATCAGTTCGGCGCAGACACCTGCCGCCTGTTCATGATGTTCGCCTCGCCGCCCGACATGAGCGCTGAATGGTCCGACTCCGGCGTAGAGGGTTCGCACCGCTTCCTCAAGCGCGTCTGGCGTCTGGCTCAAGCCCACGTTACTCAGGGCCTGCCGGGCAAACTGGACATCGCCAGCCTGAACGACGAGCAGAAAGCCGTTCGCCGTGCGATCCACCTGGCCATCAAACAGGCCAGCCACGACGTCGGCCAGAACCACAAATTCAACACCGCCATCGCTCAAGTGATGACGCTGATGAACGTGCTGGAAAAAGCCGCGCAAGGCACCGAACAGGACCGCGCGCTGATTCACGAAGGCCTGGAAGCCGTCACACTGCTGTTGGCTCCGATCACGCCGCACATCAGCCACGAACTGTGGAATCACTTGGGTCACGCTGACGCCGTGATCGACGCTGGCTGGCCGGCGGTGGATGACAGCGCGCTGGTACAAGACAGCCTGCAACTGGTCATTCAAGTGAACGGCAAGCTGCGTGGCCAGATCGACATGCCGGCCAGCGCAACCCGTGAAGAAGTCGAAGCGGCAGCGCGCGCCAACGAAAACGTACTGCGCTTCGTCGACGGCCTGACTATTCGTAAAGTGATCGTAGTGCCCGGGAAACTGGTCAATATTGTCGCCAGCTAATTGGATCGGGCGTCAGGTTCGCCTGGCGCCGAGTAAAACCTTTCGGGCCGCACGGTCGGCCCACCTGGTTTCAAGGGGAGCAACACAATGATCAAACGCAATCTGCTGGTGATGGGCCTCGCCGTCCTGTTGAGCGCCTGTGGTTTCCAGCTGCGCGGTACCGGCACCAACGAACTGGCGATCAAGGAACTCGACCTGAGCGCCCGCAACGCCTACGGCGATACCGTCACGCAACTGCGTCAGGTACTGGAGTCCAGCGGCGTCAAGGTTTACAGCGGCGCGCCGTACAAGCTCTATCTGGCTGACGAGCAGGAAAGCCAGCGCATCCTCAGCTACGCCGGTGCCGGCCGTACGGGCGAGTATCAGGTCAGCACTGTCCTGAGCTACGACATCCGTGGTGACAAAAACCTTTCGCTGCTGAGCGACAAGCTTGAAGTGCAGAAAGTGTTCATTCACGACGGCAACAACCTCGTCGGCTCCGATCAGGAAGCCAACGACGCCCGTCGCGAGACCCGCCGCGAACTGGTTCAGCGCATGATGCTGCGCTTGCAACAGCTGACTCCGGACCAACTGCAGCAACTGCAGCAAGCCGCCAATGACCGGGCCAAGGCAGAAGCCGACGCGCTCGAAGCGGCGCAAAAGGCTGAAGCGCAAACCCCGCGTCAGTCGCCGCTCGAAGTACCGCAGCAGTAAGACGTTCGGGGCGCTCAGGCGCCCCGTTCGACCGATCTTATGAAGCTCGCTCCCGCTCAACTCAGCAAACACCTGCAGGGCTCCCTTGCGCCGGTCTACATCATCAGCGGCGATGACCCGCTGCTGTGTCAGGAAGCCGCCGACGCCATCCGCCATGCTGCCCGCCAACAAGGTTTTGACGAACGTCAGGTATTTGCCGCCGACGCCAATTTCGATTGGGGCACGTTGTTGCAGGCCGGTGCCAGCATGTCGTTGTTCGCTGAAAAGCGCCTGCTGGAACTGCGTCTGCCATCAGGCAAACCCGGTGACAAGGGTGCGGCTGCGTTCATCGAATACTGTTCGCGTCCCGCTGAAGACACGGTATTGCTGATCAGCTTGCCCAAGCTTGATGGCAGTGCGCAGAAGACCAAGTGGGGCAAGGCACTGGTTGAAGGCCAACAGACCCAGTTCATCCAGATATGGCCGGTGGATGCCAATCAACTGCCCAGCTGGATTCGTCAGCGCTTGTCTCAAGCCGGGTTGTCGGCCAGCCAGGACGCCGTCGAACTGATTGCCGCACGCGTGGAGGGCAACTTGCTCGCCGCCGCGCAGGAAATCGAAAAGCTCAAACTGATGGCCGAAGGTGGGCAAATCACCGTCGAAACGGTGCAAGCCGCTGTCGCGGACAGTGCCCGCTTCGACGTGTTTGGCTTGACCGACGCCGTGCTCAACGGCGAACCGGCTCACGCCTTGCGCATGCTCGAAGGGCTGCGCGGTGAAGGTGTCGAGCCGCCCGTGATTCTCTGGGCATTGGCGCGAGAGCTACGCCTGCTGGCTAATATCTCGTTGCAATACAGCCAGGGCACGCCGCTGGACAAGGCCTTCAGTCAAGCGAAACCGCCGGTCTGGGACAAGCGCAAACCCTTGATGAGCAAAGCCCTGCAACGCTACTCGGCGCAACGCTGGGCACAGTTGTTGCTCGAAGCTCAGCGCATCGATGCGCAGATCAAGGGCCAGGCTGCCGGGTCGCCGTGGATGAGCCTGAGCCGGTTGGCGTTGTTGATGGCCGGTCAGCGCCTTTCGTTGCCTGCCGAGTAATTCGTTCAACCGCACAACGGCCCTTCGCGAGCAAGCCCGCTCCCACACTTGACTGCATTCTCATAGCGGGAACTCGGTCGAATGTGGGAGCGGGCTTGCTCGCGAAAGCATCAGAACATTCCTACACAACAGAGACTGGACAGACGTCCAACATCGGCAGATTATTCGCCCCGCAACACCCACCCACCGAGAGATCCGTCATGAGCAAAAAGCCATCGAAACATGGCCCGAACAAGGCCAAATCCATCATCGCCCAACCCCTGTTCCGCAGTCGCCAGGAACGACCAACCAAGGGGAAAGGCAGCTACCGCCGCGAAGCCTTCCAGTCTGACAGCTGGGAGGCTTCTTACTTTCTGGCTGCTTGAAACGGATAATCAATTCACCGCCTGATCTTGCGCCTGAAACGCAAACGTCACTCTATCGGCCAGCGTTGCCGGCATTGTTACTTTGATAATAGGCAGCGTTTCACCAGTGAGCTCTTTGAATCGGCGCTGATCCCTCTGGACTTCCGCCAAGCCCGATGTGTTTCCGACAATCACGTAAAAGAACGCCTCAATTGGCAATACTTTCGCCTGCCCCTTTGCCCATGTCGTCATTTTCACGTCATTGGGTATGTCAAAAGCTCTTGGCGTCACCAGACGTCCTGCCTGCATCCCCTTTACAAAATTGGGGCCCGCCAGCGTATTAGCCGAATCTCTGACATCAAAACTGCATACACCTGCCCTGTTGTGATTAGGAGCAGCATACTTGTTGTAATTCTCTGCCCATTTTTCAGGGGTATTGATGCCTTGGGCAGCGCAGGCAACGGTTGAGGGATAGCCGGAAATCCCGCCACAACCCCGATCACTACGATGGTCAGAATCCCCGTCCACGGGAAAGAAGCACAGAACTTCAATCTTGAGTTTGCCTGACGGTGTTTTCAAAACAGGATAGAAAATCAGTCCTTTCGTGTAATTCATGGCCAGTCTTTTCATTTTGTAGTCTGAGCGGACAAACGAAAATGAGGTGCCTCCCACCCTTTCAGCGGTGGGGCTAGGATCCCAGACATCAAAGCCGGCTGCAGTGGCCGTTCCACGCAGCAAAATACCACTGCAAAGAAAGGCAGGTCTGGAGTCCAACCCATCACATCGAAGAGTGGTGGTATCGCTATAACGCCTCGTCAATTCGGAGGCTACTTCCGGGCCGCTGGTGGCTAACGCTGTAGCAGTCTGTACGCCCAGCTGAGTTTGAACAGGCTCCTGCGAAGGGCCTTTTACAGAGCACCCTGCCAGCAAAAGAAACAGCAGTAAAAGCGCTTTACCTTTCATATGAAATTCCTCGTCAACGTGCGTCAAGAGGCAGTGATCGAGAAATTCAAACCACCACAATCCTGCCGGCATGGGCTATTGAATCGAGGAAAAACACTGCTGAATAGCTGATAGAAATGACAGTTGCGCCCCGCTAATTCAGGGCATATGGTGATTAGCCGGCTAAATAGACCTCGTCCAAATACCTGACCGATAACCGCTTCATTCCGCAGGCATGTTAAGGTCTGCTCCTGATTCGTATCCCCTGGAACTGTGCATGCCCTTCAGTCTTTCCCGTCGTTGGCCCGTTCGCCAATTGATCGCCGCCACAAGCTTCATCCTGCTTGTCGCCTGCGCGGAAAAACCCACCGCCGCCGACGCGCAACCTCTTCAAGCCGCCCCTGTCACCACGGCCCCAGCGATCATCCCGCCGGTAGTGCCGTCCGCCGACCCGCTCGATCTTCAGCCGACCCAGACCTTTGCCGAATGGCAGGCGGGTTTCCGCAAGGAAGCGCTGACCGCCGGGATCCGCGCCGATCTGTTTGATCGCGCGTTTGCCAATGTCAGCTTCGACGCCAGCGTTATTCGCGCCGACCGCAGTCAGCCGGAGTTCTCACGCCCCGTATGGGAGTACCTCGACGGCGCGCTGTCGCCGCTGCGGGTGCGCAAAGGCCAGGCGCTGATCAACCAGTACGCCGACATTCTGCAAAGCATCGAACAGCGTTATGGCGTGGATCGTCAGGCGCTGGTGTCGGTGTGGGGGATGGAAAGCAACTTCGGTCAGTTCCAGGGCAGCAAGTCGGTCATCAATTCGTTGGCCACCCTCGCTTACGAAGGCCGTCGGCCGGGTTTTGCCCATGCGCAATTGATCGCCGCCCTGCAAATTCTGCAACAGGGTGATATCACGCCAGAGAAAATGCTCGGTTCATGGGCTGGCGCGATGGGGCAGACCCAGTTCATCCCGACCACCTACAACACCCACGCCGTGGATTTCGATGGTGACGGTCGTCGCGACATCTGGGGCAGTCCGGCCGACGCGCTGGCCTCGACGGCACATTACCTGCAAAGCTCCGGCTGGCAGCGCGGCCAACCTTGGGGCTTCGAAGTACAACTCCCAGGCAGCTTCAATTACACGCTCGCTGACGGTGCCATTCGCAAAAGCGTGGCTGAGTGGCGTCAACTGGGCGTGATCATGCCCAATGGTGGTCAAGTGCCCGCAGGTACCGAACAACTGCCTGCCGCGCTGCTGCTGCCCGCCGGTTATCGTGGCCCGGCATTCCTGATCCTCGACAACTTCCGGGCGATCCTCAAGTACAACAACTCTTCGTCGTACGCGTTGGCGGTCAGCCTGTTGTCGGAGCGCTTCAGTGGTGGCGGTTTGATCAACGGCACTTGGCCAAAAGACGATCTGCCATTGAGCCGTACCGAGCGGGTTGAGCTGCAAAGCTTGCTGAGTGCGCGCAATTACGATGCCGGTACGGCCGACGGGATCATCGGCGCCAATACGCGCAAAGCGATTCGCAGTGCGCAGCAGGCATTTGGCTGGCCGGCGGACGGGTATCCGACGCACAAGCTGCTTGAGAGCCTTCGTACCCAGTAGTCAGATTTTCGCAAGGCGCATATCGCTTTCGCGAGCAAGCCCGCCCCCACATTCGACCGCGTTCCAACACCAGAATGCGGTCGAATGTGGGAGCGGGCTTGCTCGCGAAGGCTGATTGACTGGCGGTGCTTATCTACCGACGGACAACCACATCCTGCTCCAGCATCAGTTCTTTTTTCCCCGCATCCAGCCGCACCAAAGCCCCCAGCGGCAACGTCAGGTTCGGATCACAATGCCCACTGCGCCACCCGGACAACACCGGAATCCGCAACGGTTCAAAGGTCTGTTTGAGCAAGCGGTTCAACGCGTCGATATCCACCCCCGCGACATCCCCGACCAACACACCGCGCAACCTGGCCAATTTGCCGGCCAGACGCATCTGCGTCAGTAAGCGGTCGATGCGATACAACGGTTCGTTGATGTCCTCGATGAGCAGAATCACCCCTTCAACATCGATTTCAAAAGGCGTACCCAGGGTCGCAGCAATCATCGCCAGATTGCCGCCAAGCAAGCGCCCATGGGCGACGCCGGGTTCGACCGTGGTCAACGGATAAGCCGCCGGATGGCTCAGCACACTCCCCGCCTTCAATTGGCCGCGCAGCATGGCGAAGAACGACGTCACCGTCGGAGGCTCTTTGTCGCCTAACAAATCGGCATTGAGCAACGGCCCATGAAAGGTCACAAATCCTGCGTAACGACTGATAGCCAGATGCAACGCAGTGATGTCGCTGTAGCCTACAAACGGCTTGGCATGACGGCTCAACAGGTCGAAATCAATCCGGTCCAGCAGGCGCGGTGTACCGTAGCCGCCGCGCAAGCAGATGATCGCGTCGACCTCGGGGTCAGTGAACGCGGCGTGCAGATCGTTGAGGCGCACGTCATCGCTGCCAGCGAGATAGCCGTCCTTCTCGTAGACACCGGGAAATACCTTCAGCCCATAACCCCGGGCGCGCATCCATTGCACAGCTTTTTCGGTGTCCAGCGCACCGGGGCCGGCCGGCGCGATAACGCCGATCAGTCCTTCGGACGGCAGCGCCGGGACGGCTCTGTGGGGAAAAAGTGTATGGGTCGGTCGAACGGTCATCCATGGATCTCCCTGCGTGAAGTCGTGCTCACACAGTAGTCAGGAACGGCGACAAACAGAAGAGCGTCAGTCGCCCGCAGGTTGCAGGAAAATTAAACGCCCGTTGCAGGGCAGGCAAAAAAATGCCCGCAGGGCTTGAAGCCTTGCGGGCATTTTTTGTCCATCATTGCCGGATCAGGAACCCAGCAGCTCAGCCTTGACCAGCTTCGCCTGCTCGTCAGCGTGGTACGAAGACCGCACCAACGGACCCGACGCAACGTTCTTGAAGCCCATCTTGTAACCTTCTTCGGCGAACCAGGCGAAGGTGTCCGGGTGCACAAAACGCTGCACCGGCAAGTGGCTGCGCGACGGTTGCAGGTACTGGCCCAGCGTCAGCATGTCGATGTCGTGTTCGCGCATGCGCTTCATGACTTCGATGACTTCTTCGTCAGTCTCGCCCAGACCCAGCATCAGGCCGGATTTGGTCGGGATGTGCGGCATCATCTGCTTGAAGCGTTGCAGCAGGGTCAGCGACCACTGGTAGTCCGAACCCGGACGCGCAGCCTTGTACAGCCGCGGCACGGTTTCCAGGTTGTGGTTGAACACATCTGGCGGCTCGGCTGCAGTGATTTCCAGGGCGACGTCCATGCGGCCACGGTAATCCGGGACCAGGGTTTCCAGCTGCACGTTCGGCGACAGCTTGCGGATCTCGCGGATGCAGTCGGCAAAGTGCTGGGCACCGCCGTCGCGCAGGTCGTCGCGGTCAACCGAAGTGATCACCACGTACTTGAGCTTCAGGTCGGCGATGGCAATGGCCAGGCTTTGCGGTTCGTTGACGTCCAATGGTTTCGGACGACCGTGGCCAACGTCGCAGAACGGGCAGCGACGGGTGCAGATGTCACCCATGATCATGAACGTCGCGGTGCCACCGGAGAAGCACTCGCCCAGGTTCGGGCAGGATGCTTCTTCGCAAACGCTGTGCAGCTTGTGTTTGCGCAGCAGGCTCTTGATACGGTCGACTTCCGGGGAAACCGGGATGCGCACACGAATCCAGTCAGGCTTCTTCGGCAGTTCGGTGGTCGGAATGATCTTTACCGGAATGCGTGCAACCTTTTCGGCGCCGCGCAGCTTGACGCCGGCTTCAACCTTGGGACGCGGGGCCGGGCGCTCGGTCACGTCGAGCGTCGGGATCATGGTTTGCACTGCATCAGTAGTCATATCATTCGATTCCGCCAGTATGGGTGTTCTGCTCAGCTTAGTCTAGGTGTTTGACGAGCTGCGCGCGCAGCCGGGCACTTACCTCGGCAAATTCAATCGATCCTGCGTGATCGCTCAGCTGGGTCATCGCCAGCCCGGCATAGCCGCAGGGATTAATCCGTCGAAACGGTTCCAGGTTCATATCCACGTTCAGAGCCAGGCCATGAAAGGAACAACCGTGGCGAATCCGCAAACCCAGAGAAGCGATTTTCGCGCCATCGACGTACACGCCGGGAGCGTCTGGCTTGGCCGCTGCGGTCACCCCGTAGCTGGCCAGCAGTTCGATCAGGCAAAGCTCCATGCGACTTACCAGATCACGCACGCCGAAACCCAGCTTGCGTACATCCAGCAGCAAGTAGGCCACCAATTGGCCGGGGCCATGATAGGTCACCTGCCCGCCGCGATCGACCTGCACCACCGGGATATCCCCCGGCAGCAACAAGTGTTCGGCCTTGCCGGCCTGGCCCTGAGTGAACACCGGAGGGTGCTCAACGAGCCAGATTTCGTCAGCGGCATCGCTGCCGCGTTCGTTGGTAAACCGTTGCATGGCATGCCAGACCGGCTCGTAAGCCATCTGGCCGAGCTCACGAAAGCCCAGCGTGCCAGACATCACAGCACCATGTGCACGAAACCGGTCGCACGCAACTCGCTGTTAATGTCGTACAGCTGTTCTTGACCGGTGGCGATGATGTGCAACTGGATAGTCGTGTATTTGCCGTTGGTGCTTTGACGTTCGTCGATGCGCTCATCATTGATGGTCGCGTGCTTTGTGACGATTGCGATGATCTTGTCTTTGTTGCCAACGCCAGTGTCGCTGATCACCTTGATCGGGTAATCAGTCTGGGGAAATTCGATCTTTGGCGCCTTTACTTCGGTATCGGTCATGGCGTAACGGCCTCTTAAGCCGTGGTAACGCGCATGGCCCCGCACCGGATCGGAGCAGGGCCATGCAGGTCAACACTAAATCAGTTGAACAAGCCGTAGAAGAATAGACGGATGCTATCCCACATGCGGCGGAAGATACCACCTTCCTCGACAGCGTCCAGAGCGATCAGGTCGGCGCTGTGCACAACCTTGTCTTCCAGTTTCACTTCGACTTTACCGATCACGTCGCCCTTGGCGATTGGCGCGGTCAGTTGTGGGTTCATGGTCATGCTGGCCGCAAGCTTCTTCAGCTGGCCTTTGGGCAGGGTCATGGTCAGGTCTTCAGCCAGGCCGGCCTTGACTTGATTGGTGGTGCCTTTCCACACCGGGGCCTGAGCCAGTTCAGTACCTTTCTGATAGAAGGTCTGGGTTTCAAAGAAGCGGAAACCGTAGGTCAGCAGCTTCTGGGTTTCAGCGGCGCGAGCCACTTCGCTGTTGGTGCCGAACACCACGGCGATCAGGCGCTGGCCGTCGCGCACAGCCGAGGACACCATGCAGTAGCCGGCTTCTTCGGTGTGGCCGGTTTTCAGGCCGTCAACGGTCTTGTCACGCCACAGCAGCAGGTTGCGGTTAGGCTGCTTGATGCCATTCCAGAAGAACTCTTTCTGCGAATAGATCGCATAGTGAGCCGGGTCTTCGTGGATGATCGCGCGAGCCAGGATCGCCATGTCGTGAGCCGACGAATAGTGCTCAGGATTCGGCAGACCGGTCGGGTTCATGAAGTGGGAATTGGTCATGCCCAGTTCCGAAGCGGTTTTGTTCATCAGGTCGGCGAAGGCGTCTTCGCTGCCGGCGATGTGCTCGGACAGCGCCACGCTCGCGTCGTTGCCGGACTGAATGATGATGCCGTGCAGCAGGTCGCTGACAGTGACCTGCGAACCCACCTTGATGAACATCCGCGATCCGCCGGTGCGCCAGGCGTTTTCGCTGACGGTAACCGGATCGTTTTCACCGATCTGGCCGCGACGGATTTCCAGCGTAGCGATGTATGCCGTCATCAGTTTGGTCAGGCTGGCCGGCGGCAGACGCTGATCACCGTTGTTTTCTACCAGCACGTTGCCGCTGCTGGCGTCCATCAGGACGTAGGCTTTGGCGGCCAGTTGAGGTGGCGACGGCATCATCTCGGCCGCGAAGGCGGCGGGCGAGAGGAGCAGCGGGACTAGCAGACACAGGCGTTTGGCAAAGGTGGTGATGTTCATCCGTCTCTCGAAATCGCTAATGGAAACTTGCCCTAGGGCAAAACTATTCAGACAGCCTTCTAACGGGCCATCGCGTGTTCAGTTGCTCACTCCAGTCACCCTTGCCGGGCTTTTATTCTTCGACGAGCCAACAACCTGATTCACCCCCCAATCGCTGGTGAATCGTCAATCAAGTCCTGCGTATTGCTTACTCCGAAACCACACTTGGCGAACCAAGGTTGGCCAGGCGGACGCTGTTCTGTACCTGGGCAATCTCACCCGGCGAACCGATCGGCCCCAGACGTACCCGGTGCAGGGTCTGCTGATTGCGCACGATCGAGCTGATGAACACCGGAGCGCTCACCATTCCGCTGAGCTTCGCCCTCAGGAGTTCTGCAGCGTCCGGGTTGGCGAACGCGCCCACCTGCAGATACTGGCCAGACGCTGGTGCAGAAGCGTTTTTTTTTGCATCGAGCTGAACCGGCACGACGGCCGCAGCGTGTTGCTGCACCGGCGGCGTCCATTGCTCGACGGTGCCGGCCGAGGCCGTGATCACCGGGGCGCTATTTTGCGCGACTTGCGGCTCGTTGAGCATCAAAGGTGCCGGACGGCCCTTGGCAGCCCACCATTGTTGCGGATCAATGCCTTCGACCTTGACCCGCGCGGTACCGGATTCGGCGTAACCCAGCTTCTTGGCGGCAGCGTAGGACAAATCGATGATGCGGTCGGAGTAGAACGGGCCGCGGTCGTTGACCCGCAGAATCACGCTCTTGTTGTTGTCCAGGTTGGTCACCCGAACGTAACTTGGCAGAGGCAAGGTCTTGTGGGCGGCACTCATGCCGTACAGGTCATAGACCTCGCCGTTGGCGGTGTTCTGGCCATGGAACTTGGTGCCATACCAGGACGCTGTGCCAGAAGCGACATACGACTTTGACTCTTGCAACGGGAAATAGGTTTTGCCCAGCACCGTGTAAGGGTTGGCCTTGTACGGGCCGGTGTGCAGGGTCGGCGTGGCATCAGGGATGCGCGAGACATCGACGTCCCACCAAGGCGCGCCGTCTTTGTGGGCACGGTTGATGTCCAGACCCGGCTGCGCACGCACAGCGGTAGACGGTGTCTTTTGAGTCGGGGAACGACTGGTCGAACAACTGGCAACCAGCACTGCCAGCGCAGCGAAAGCCACCAGTTTCAGGGGTTTATTGATAGGCAATGCCCGCATTACTTGACGCCCCGTGCTTGTACCAGCTTTTCAGACAGTTGATGTACGGCCATGGCGTACATCACGCTGCGGTTATAACGCGTGATCGCGTAGAAATTCTTCAGGCCCATCCAGTATTCAGGGCCGTTTTCGCCTTCGAGACGAAATGCAGTGACTGGCATGTCATCGCGCAGCGCATCATGACTCGACCAGCCCAGCGCTCGCAACTCCCCAACGGTTTTCGTCGGCTCGATACCCGTGGTCAGGCCTTCATCGACCTGCTCGCCACGTACGTCTGCACGGCTGACCACCGGCTCGCCGGCAACCCAACCGTGACGTTTGAAATAACTCGCGACGCTGCCGATCGCATCATCCGGATTGGTCCAGATATTGATGTGACCATCGCCGTCAAAATCCACCGCATAGGCGCGAAAGCTGCTCGGCATGAACTGCGGCAGGCCCATGGCACCTGCGTAAGAGCCTTTCAGGGTCAATGGGTCGACCTGCTCTTCGCGCGCCAGCAGCAGGAACTCACGCAGTTCCTTGCGGAAAAATTCGGCACGGGGAGGATAGTCGAATCCGAGCGTGGACAAGGCGTCGATCACCCGGAAATTACCGGTATTACGTCCGAAAAAGGTTTCAACGCCAATGATCGACACGATGACTTGCGCCGGCACGCCGTACTCCTGCTCGGCACGGGCCAGCGTGGCCTCATGCTGACGCCAGAAGTCGACACCACGGGCGATACGTGCGTCCGTGATGAACATCGGACGGTATTCTTTCCACTGCTTGACCCGCTCGGCGGGCCGGGAGATGGCGTCGAGAATCGACTGCTTGCGCTGCGCCTCGCGAAACACACCCATCAGTTGCTCACCGGCAAAGCCGTAGTCGCGGGTCATTTCACCGACGAACTCGGCCACCTGCGGCGAGCCTTCGTATTCGCCGGCCAGCGCTTCCTGCACGCTACCGAGGATGCCTACCAGGCCAACCCACGGCGCGCATCGAGTCGCCCAGCCACGCATTACTTGCATTGAAATCTTCACCTTATTCAAACCTGCGCGATCCACTTGCGATGGGTATGGATCGACATCAAAACCCCAAACGCTGACAGCAGTGTCACCAGCGAAGTTCCTCCGTAGCTAATGAACGGCAACGGCACCCCTACAACCGGTAACAGGCCACTGACCATACCGATGTTGACGAAAACGTAAACAAAAAACGTCATGGTCAACGCACCGGCGAGCAATTTGCCGAACAATGTTTGTGCCTGTGCCGTGATGACCAGTCCCCGGCCGATCAACAAAAGATAGATCAGCAGCAGCACGCAAATGCCCACCAGACCGAACTCTTCGCCAAGTACCGCGATGATGAAGTCGGTGTGACTTTCAGGCAGGAAGTCCAGATGCGATTGGGTACCGAGCAGCCAGCCCTTGCCGAACACGCCGCCGGAACCGATCGCCGCTTTCGACTGAATGATGTTCCAGCCCGTACCAAGCGGATCGCTTTCCGGGTCAAGGAACGTCAGGATTCGCTGCTTCTGGTAGTCGTGCATGATGAAAAACCACATGGCGACCGCCACGGGTACGGCGGCGGCCAACACACTGAGAATCCAGCGCCAGCGCAACCCGCCCATGAACAGCACGAACGCTCCGCCCGCCAGAATCAGCAGCGAAGTACCGAGGTCCGGCTGACGCACGATCAGAATGAACGGCACCCCGATCAGCATCAAACTGATGCCGACATGCTTGAGTTGTGGCGGCAATGTCCGCTTCGACAGATACCAGGCGATGGTCGCCGGCATGAGGATTTTCATGAACTCGGAGGGCTGGAAGCGGATCACCCCGGGAATGTTGATCCAGCGTGTCGCGCCCATGGCGTTGTGGCCCATGATGTCCACCACCATCAGCAGCACCACCCCGATCACATAGCCGAGCGGCACCCAACGGGCCATGAAGCGTGGTTCGAACTGGGCGATGACGATCATCGACACCAGGCCGATGCCGAACGAAGTGGCCTGTTTGGCCAGCAGATCCCAGTTCTTGCCGCTGGCCGAATACAGCACGAACAGGCTGCCGGCGGCGAGAATCAGCAGCAGGATCAACAATGGGCCATCGATATGCAGTTTTTGCAGCAACGTCGCTCGGCGACGCATCACATCCTCGCTGGAGAGCATGCGATCAAAATTATTCATCACGGGCCGTAGCCTCCGCACTGATTGGACTGGCGTATTCGGCCTTCAAATGTCCGTCCTGATCCAGCAACCAGGCGTCCATGACCTGACGCACTACGGGCGCGGCAACACCGGAGCCGGACTCACCGTTCTCAACCATCACCGACACGACGATTCGTGGATCGTCGGCCGGGGCGAAACCGACGAACAACGCGTGGTCGCGATGGCGCTCCTGAACCTTGGAGCGGTCGTACTTTTCACCCTGCTTGATCGCGACCACCTGAGCGGTACCCGATTTGCCGGCGATCCGGTATTGCGCACCGATTGCCGCTTTGCGCGCGGTGCCCCGTGCACCGTGCATCACCTGCTGCATGCCGTGGTTGACCTTGTTCCAGTCTGACGGGTCACGCAGGATAATGTCCGGCATCGGGTTTTCGTCCACCGGTTTAACCCCTTCGAGGGTTTTGGCCAGGTGCGGCCGGTTCCACACGCCTTTGTTTGCTACCAGCGCCGTGGCTTGGGCCAACTGAAGCGGCGTCGCTTGCATATAGCCCTGGCCGATCCCCAGGATCAGCGTCTCGCCCGGGAACCAAGCCTGCTTGCGTGTCGCCCGCTTCCACTCACGCGACGGCATCAGGCCTGGGGACTCTTCGAACATGTCCAGCGAGACTTTCTTGCCGATGCCGAACTTGTTCATGTAAGCCGACAGCCGATCAATGCCGAGCTTGTGGGCCAAGTCATAGAAGTAGGTGTCGTTGGACCGCATGATCGCTGTGTCGAGGTCGACGAAGCCGTCACCGGTGCGGTTCCAGTTGCGGTATTTGTGATCGTAGTTGGGCAGCATGTAGTAACCCGGGTCGAACACCCGGCTCGACGCCGTCACAACCCCCGAATCGAGACCGGCAATCGCCACCGCCGGTTTGATCGTCGAGCCCGGCGGGTACAGACCGCGCAGCACGCGGTTGAACAGAGGCCGGTCAATGGAATCACGCAACTCGGCGTACGCCTTGAAGCTGATCCCCGTAACGAACAGGTTCGGGTCAAAACTCGGCTGACTGACCATCGCCAGTACTTCGCCGGTTCTCGGATCGAGCGCGACCACCGCACCGCGACGCCCGCCCAATGCCGCCTCGGCGGCTTCCTGCAACTTGATGTCCAGGCTCAGAACGATGTCCTTGCCGGGAATCGGATCGGTCCGTTTGAGCACACGCAAGACGCGGCCACGGGCGTTGGTCTCGACTTCCTCGTAACCCACCTGACCGTGTAACTCCGGCTCGTAGAAACGCTCGATGCCGGTCTTGCCGATGTGATGGGTGCCGCTGTAGTTGACCGGGTCGAGGCTTTTGAGTTCTTTCTCGTTGATCCGCCCCATGTAGCCCACCGAGTGCGCAAAATGCGCGCCCTGCGGATAGTGACGGACCAGTTGCGCAATCACTTCCACGCCCGGCAGACGGAACTGGTTCACGGCGATGCGGGCGATCTGCTCCTCCGTCAACTCGAACAGGATCGGTACCGGCTCGAACGGCCGACGCCCCTGACGCATACGCTTCTCGAAGATCACCCGGTCTTCGGGCGTCAGTTCCAGCACTTGGACGATCACGTCGAGCACTTGCTGCCAGTCGCCGGAGCGCTCGCGGGTCATGCTCAGGCTGAAGCTGGGACGGTTGTCGGCCACCACCACGCCATTGCGGTCGAAAATCAGCCCACGCGTCGGCGGGATCGGCTGCACATGGACGCGGTTGTTCTCCGAGAGGGTCGAGTGGTACTCGTACTGGATCACCTGCAAGAAATAAAGCCGTGCGATAAGCACGCAGATCAGCGCCACCACCACAAAAGCCCCGAACACGACGCGGCCACGCACCAGGCGTGCGTCTTTTTCGTGGTCCTTGATGCGGATCGGCTGAGACATGAGGGCAGGCTTACTTGTGGTAAGGGTGACCGGACAGCACGGTCCAGGCACGGTACAACTGTTCGCCGATCAGAATTCGCACCAGCGGATGCGGCAGCGTCAGCGGCGACAACGACCAGCGCTGATCGGCACGAGCACAGACTTCCGGCGCCAGCCCTTCCGGGCCACCGACCATGAAGTTGACCGTGCGCGAATCCAGCCGCCAGCGGTCGAGTTCGACCGCCAGTTGCTCGGTGCTCCAGGGTTTGCCGTGGACTTCCAACGTGACAATCCGCTCGTTCTGCCCGACCTTGGCCAGCATGGCTTCGCCTTCCTGGCGGATGAAACGAGCCACGTCAGCATTCTTGCCACGGGTATTGAGCGGTATTTCCACCAGTTCCAGCGCCAGCTCGGACGGAAGACGCTTGGCATATTCATGCCAGCCTTCTTCCACCCACTTGGGCATGCGTGAACCGACGGCGATCAGTCGCAGTCGCACAGCGATCCCTTAGAGCTGGTCTTTGTTGAGCTTGGTGAAATGCTCGTGGGTGTTTTCCGGGCTGTGGTGTTTGGCGTCGGCCGCGCGGCTTTGCTCGGCACCGGCCCACAGGCGTTCCAGGTCGTAGAACTGACGCGCCGAGGCGGTCATCATGTGCACGATCACCAGATCCAGGTCGAGCAGCACCCAGTCGCTGTCGCCCTTGCCTTCTTCGCCCAGAGGCTTGGCGCCCTGCTTTTTGACTTCTTCGCGAACCTTATCCAGCATCGCGTTGATCTGGCGATTGGAAGTACCGGTGGCGATGATCATGTAGTCAGTGATGCTCTGCTTGTCGCGAACATCGATGATCTGGATGTCTTGCGCCTTGACGTCTTCCAGGGCAGCCACGGCCAGTTTGACCAGGTCGTCACCTTTCAGCGGCTCGTTGGTGTTGACCGGCTCTGGCAGCGGGGCGCTCTTGAACGTGCCTTTGCGCTTTACTTTGGTTTGGTCTTTGTCAGTCATATAAAACTCGTTTTGCTCATATTTTCGGCGGCTTGGCGACACGGTGATCCGTATCAGTGAAGCACGCCTTGTTCAGTTCGACGCACGGTAAAGACCGTGCGCATCGATGTAGGCCAGGACCGCGTCGGGCACCAGGAAACGTCC
>NZ_JBIUWM010000009.1:66083-115388 GCF_044743445.1 Pseudomonas sp. NPDC087615
TCTCTGCAATACGAATTCACTCTGTCCGCTGTGCCCTTTCTGTGCCAGCGGGTCGCTCACCGAACGCGCTGCCAGCAGGTTGCGCAAGGCATCCGGCGGTTCGCTGTCGGCGTCCGGGCGCTGTAGCACCAGGATGTGGCAATGCTGGAGCAACTCTTCCCAGCGATGCCAAGTGGGCAGGCCGCAAAATGCGTCCCAGCCCAAAAGCAGAAAAACCTGGGTCTCGGCGGCCATTTCGGCACGCATCAACTCCAGGGTATCAATGGTGTAGGACGGTTTGTCCCGCTGCAATTCGCGGGCGTCCACCACCAGCGGCGGCACTCCGGCCACCGCGCACTCGACCATCGCCAAGCGATCCTGCGCCGACACCTGCGGTGTATCGCGATGCGGCGGCCGCGCGCTCGGCGTCAGACGCAACTCATCCAGCGCCAGCGCTTCGGCCACTTCCAGCCCGCCGCGCAAATGGCCAATGTGCACCGGATCGAAGGTGCCGCCCAATATGCCAATGCGCAGTGGGCGGGGCTCGTTGCCCGATTGCATCGCGGTCAGGTCGAGGTCGGCCAAGTCAGACCGTCGCCTGGCCGCGTAACTGGCCATCACCGACCACGATGTACTTCTCGCAGGTCAATCCCTCGAGGCCCACCGGGCCGCGGGCGTGCAGCTTATCAGTAGAAATGCCGATCTCGGCACCCAATCCGTATTCAAATCCATCGGCGAAGCAGGTCGGCGTGTTGATCATCACCGACGCCGAATCGACTTCAGCCACAAACCGCCGCGTGTCTGCAAGGTTTTCGCTGACGATCGAGTCGGTGTGATGGGAGCCGTAATGGTTGATGTGTTCAATGGCCTGATCAAGCCCGTCGACCACACGAATCGACAGGATCGGCGCCAGATACTCGGTGTTCCAGTCGTCGTCACTGGCCGGCACGGCGTCGATGATCGCCCGGGTGCGCTCGCAACCGCGCAGTTCGACGCCTTTTTCGCGGAACTGGGCAGCCATCGATGGCAGAAAATCCTTGGCAACGGTTTGATCGACCAGCAAGGTCTCCATCGCGCCGCAGATGCCATACCGATAGGTCTTGGCGTTGAAGGCGATGCGCTGGGCTTTGGCCAGGTCGGCGTGTTCGCTGACATAGACGTGGCAGATGCCGTCCAGATGCTTGATCACCGGCACGCGTGCATCGCGGCTGATGCGCTCGATCAGACCACGGCCGCCGCGCGGCACGATCACGTCGACGTACTCGGGCATGGTGATCATCGCGCCAACGGCAGCGCGGTCAGTGGTTTCGACCACTTGCACCACGCCAGCAGGCAATTGCGCCTCGGCCAGACCGCGCTGGATGCACGCGGCAATCGCACGGTTGGAATGAATCGCTTCGGAGCCGCCGCGCAGGATGGTCGCATTGCCGGACTTCAGGCACAGGCTGGCGGCGTCGATGGTCACGTTGGGACGGGATTCGTAGATGATCCCGATCACGCCCAGCGGCACGCGCATCTTGCCGACCTGAATGCCCGACGGGCGAAAGCTCATGTCACGGATGGCGCCGACCGGGTCTGGCAGCGCAGCAACCTGACGCAGGCCGACGATCATGCCGTCAATGCGTGCTGGGGTGAGTTCCAGGCGCTCCAGCAATGCGGGCTCCAGACCATTGGCGCGACCGGCAGCCAGATCCTGTTCGTTGGCTGCCGCCAGCTCGGCGCGTGCGGCGTCCAAAGCATTGGCAGCAGCCTGCAGGGCGCGGTTTTTCTGCGCGGTGCTGGCACGGCCGATGACCCGGGAAGCTTCGCGGGCGGCGCGACCCAATCGGGTCATGTAGTCAAGAACGGACTCAGTCATGGTCTGCTGGGGTCTTGGCGAAGAGGAAAGCGGCAGATTATAGCTGTCGCGTCCCGGGACTAACAGCGGTGACGGGCGGATGGTCGAAATGAACAGTGATTGGCCGATGTTCAGGCGTAATTAAGCCTTGGATTGTTATCATCACGACCCCCTCTGCCTGGATAAATATCGCCTGTCATGCCCAACCAGACCGCTCGTACCCGCGCCGAACACCTGCCGCAGGGACTCCCGGACGCTTTTTTCGACCGCGATGCCCAAGTACTGGCCAAGGATCTGCTCGGCAAAGTCATCCGCCATCGCGTTGGTGATTTGTGGCTGAGCGCGCGCATCATTGAAACCGAAGCGTATTACTGCGCGGAAAAAGGCAGTCATGCATCGCTCGGCTACACAGAAAAGCGTAAGGCTTTGTTTCTGGATGGCGGGCACATTTATATGTATTACGCACGCGGGGGCGATTCGCTGAACTTCAGCGCGCAAGGGCCGGGCAATGCGGTATTGATCAAATCGGCCTATCCGTGGGTCGATGAAATCAGTGGCCCGGCGAGTCTGGCGCAGATGCTGCTGAACAACCCTGATGCTCAGGGTCATGCGCGACCGTCGCAAAAGCTCTGCGCCGGACAGACGTTGCTGTGCAAAGCGCTGGGATTGAAGGTGCCGGTGTGGGACGCCAAGCGTTTCGATCATCAGGTGCTGCTGGTGGAGGACACGGGGCCTGCGCCCTCGCACGTTATTCAAACCACGAGATTGGGCATTCCCCATGGCCGTGACGAACACCTGATGTACCGCTTCGTCGACGCGACGTATGCGCAATGGTGTACGCGCAACCCGCTGCGACGGGGTCAGGTCGAAGGCCGGGATTATTTTGTATTGCCCTGAACACGCTCCCGCATTGAGCGGTGCGCAGTTGAAGGTTGAGCGCCCCATGGGCTATTTGAAGATTTGATGGAGTTTGTCTGTATGGGCCCATGGCTCGATAGCGTGACCGGTTGGCTGGCGGCCAATCCACAGTGGCTGGCCGCAGCGGTGTTCATTGTTGCCTTTGCCGAATGCCTGGCAATTGTCGGGCTGATCGTGCCCGGCACGGTGTTGCTGTTTGCCGTGACCGTTCTGGCCGGCAGCGGCGCGCTGTCGTTGAGCGAAACCTTGTTGCTGGGTTTCCTCGGCGGGATATCAGGTGATCTGGTCTCGTACTTCCTCGGCCGACACTTCCATCAGAACATCCGGCGACTGCCCGGGTTGCGCCATCACCCGGAATGGATGGCCGGCGCCGAAACCTATTTTCAGCGCTACGGTATCGCCAGCCTGCTGGTCGGACGTTTCATCGGCCCGTTGCGGCCCATGCTGCCGATGGTTGCCGGGATGTGCGACATGCCCTTCCCGCGCTTCGCCGCCGTCAGCCTTCTGGCCGCCGCCGGCTGGAGTCTGGCCTACCTGCTGCCAGGTTGGGCCACCGGAGCAGCGATCCGCCTGCCATTGCCCGAAGGCTTCTGGCTTGAGGCCGGGATAGTCGCCGGCTGTATCGCAGCCATGGTCGGCCTCAGTGTAAACAGCAGCCTGCGCCGCCATCGCCGCGCAACGGTCTGGGTCAGCAGCATGAACCTGATGATTCTGATCGGCCTGTTCATCGGCTATCCGCACCTGACAGCCCTCGACCAGGGCGTGATGACGCTGGTACAGGAACATCGTCAACCCGTGCTGGATGAAGTCGCGGTCACGCTCACTCTGATCGGCGAGTTCCGCAATATGCTGATGTTCAGCATCCTGCTGACCGTCCTGCTGTTGCTTTGTCGGCAGTGGCGTCAGGCGATTTTTGTCGGCAGCACCCTTCTCTGCACCGCGCTGGCCAACACCGCGACCAAACAGTTTTTCGCCCGGGTACGCCCGGACGTGCTGACCGACCCACTCACCAGTTACAGCATGCCCAGCGGCCACGCCTCGGGTTCGTTTGCCTTGTTCCTGGCCCTGGCCGTCCTCGCCGGACGCGGGCAGCCGTCACGCATGCGCCTGACGTGGCTGATGATCGGTTGCATTCCGGCCTCGGCAATTGCTCTGTCGCGCGTCTATCTGGGAGCGCACTGGCCGACGGATATTCTCGCCGGCGCCATGCTGGCCGCTGGCGTGTGTGCGGCGAGTCTGTGGCTGAGCCAGCGCAAATTACCGCTCAATGCAATGCCGGTCAAAGTCTGGTGGCTGATTCTGCCGGCCATGGTGACACTGTTCGGTTTTTTCGTACTGCGTCATTTGCCACATACCCTGTTGCGCTACGCCTACTAATAAATCGATTTACAACTATCACGCCCTCCACACTGCTCTTCAAGGAAACTTCCGACGAGAGCAGTGTTATCCCCCTACTCCAACTTACCGACGCCAAGTGAATATTCTTAATTCACAGCGCAATAACAGCGTCACACTTATAACCCAACAATCAAAGTTACATATTTTGCTTGCGAACAAGGCAATGGCGCCTTTCATATCTCTGGAATTCAGTTAAATTCGACTCAACAACTTATTCAGCACAAACCCCCGTTTATCTTTTAAATAAATAAAAACAATCAAATACTTTCATATATTTAGCACTGAGTAATTCATGAGTCCGAAGTTACCTCGAAAACCCCCAAAATCAAACGTGGAAACGCCAGATTCAATGACGCCACCATCACGACGCCCCGACGTAGCGTTCGATCCTTTTGTACCCCATAGAGCCGGGTTCACTGATTCAACGAATTCATCTATAGAACCGGTCACAAGCACCGATCTTGCCCGGCAACCTGCTGTTGAAGTCATTCCCGCGCCGCGGCAAGGCTTTGCGCCCCGCACAAACGACGGTTCCGTGGGTGATTATTGGCTCTCAGAGAATTTTCTGCGCGGCATGAAACCCGCAGATGCAGAAGGTTTTCGCTGGGTCGTCGGGCGCAGGTTTGTCGACGTGGAATACGAGGGAACGTTGCAAACCATGCATGCCGCCCTTGACGAGTCTGGCAACTATCGCGGCAAGTTTCTGACAGAGCGAACACCGTCGGGTCCAATCCTCTATAAAAACGACGGACACCCCACCTGGCGCCTGACGCAACAGGTCAGCGAAAGTCCCGTGGTCAGCCATGAGCGTCAGACGGAAAACATCGCCTTGCCCAAAAGGCCCGCGCCGCCAACCAGCGACCTGCCAGATCTGACTTCCACCGCCAAGAGACCTCGCCCACTCGACACACCGACATACATTGATCAAAGCCGTTACTCGCCAACAGGCCGCTCTCCGGATTCGCAGGGTTATTACGAACTCAGGCCCGTCTTCGGTTCGAAGGACACCAACATGCTTTTTGCATTCAGGGATCAGTTCGCCAATTGGGTTCAGGTCGAACCGCCCGCCAACGGTTTCGGCTCACAACCCACTCACTTGAAGCAGTGGACCGATCACCAGCTATGGGAGGTCTACGGGATTCAAGGTCAGGACATCGCGCGTTTCAGGGCCCAAGCCCAGTCCAGTGGAAGACCTGCGCAATGGGCCGAGCCTCGCCCTACCCATAACCCGGTGACAGACTTACTGCGCAACTCCCTGCGCTGGATGCTGGCGGACTCAAGCCTCACGCAACGCGAGACGTTCCTGCAATCGTTCAACCTGCTGCCGAGCCAACTGATCCGTTTGCAGCGACACCTGCAGACCGAGCTGACAATGCCCCAATGGGCGCTGGCGCACAAACGCCTGACCGAAGACATCGACAATCCCCACCGACTCGATCTGCTGAGCCGCGATGCCGTCGAGGAGTTGAATCTCAAACGCAACGCACGTCACGACTGGTACAACCCCGAAACCAGCATGACATTCGAACTGCGTGAAGCACTCTTGAGCAAACTGGGTTATCTGCGCAACAAGTACAACTGCCTGTACCGGACCGACATTCCAGCGCTCTTTCGAGGCGACGAGCGTACGCCGTTCGAACTCGCCAATGACGACACCATGCTGCCTCGTTACCACCACGAACCCGGCGCTACCACTCACAAGCCGATGAGCGCGACCTTCAGCCTGAAAGAAGGCCAGATGTACGCCAGCGCGCCCGATCCCGAGTACTTGCAGTTCAACAGCCAGACCAACAAGTACCCGGGACGGGACGCCGACGCCAGCGACTCGGACAGTAATGCCAGTGACGCCAGCGACATAGAAAACGCCGACTCGTCAGACTGGTCCGAGGCCGAGAGCCCGATCGCCTGGGATTACGACCGCGATTACGAGCCCATCCGAACGCGGCAAAAGGAAATGTTTCTGTATGCCCTGGACACCCGCAACCTGGAAGTCGTCCCGCATGAAGAAAATTACCTGTTCAACTCCGCGGCGCGCCAGACGCCTCCGACCTGGTTTCCTTCCGACGATTTCGAGGGTTTGATTTCGGTCACCAGAAGCGGGCTTGAGGCGGACCGTATCTGGCTGTTGAACTCGACACTGACCAAGGGCGCCAAGGTCGAGGACATCACGCTACAAGCAGGCGCACGTGCCGAGCGCATCGAAGCTGCCACCCATGCGGGTCACCGCAATTACCCGGAATATGACCAACTGATCGACAAGGTCGAGGCGGCTGGCCTGCCGATACTCCGCCTGTCGGGCAACAAAAACGAGTTCGGTCATGACATCACCTGGCCCGGAGTCACGGGCACCTGAGGAATCATCAGTCACTCAAGTTCAGCGGCACACCGGTACGGAAACCGGACGTCATCGGTTCATCATTAAAGGATTAATACGTGTCAAAAATCATTGCTCCACCCCTGCACATTTCAAATGTCCAACCCATTGAGGTAACGCCCATTGATGCCTCGGCCAACCTCCATGCGCCACCGGCCGGCCGGGTGGACAGCGCAGCAACACTGGCAGTAACCGCACCGATACCCGACGCCGACGCGCCCTATCGACGCACACTCAAGTCCCTCGACAAACACTTCGGCCCACTGCGCATTGGTGAAGTGCTGACCAGTCGCGTCGAGCTCCAGGCCTTGGGTGCGATGGTCAATGGCCAGCCCATCAGCCCCGCCAACGCCGGGATGCAGGTAGCTGATCAAACCTTTCTGGACGGACTCAACTTCCACTCGGCGTCCGTCGAGAGCCGATTGAAGTCAGTCGATATTCCAGACAGCGGCGTGGTGGCGATGCTTTTCTATGAAATTGCCTGCAAGCGCTCGCCCGATGCCATGCCGCTGTTCGTCAGCGATACACCGCTGGCCTCCGGCAGTGCGATGGCGCAGCTCAATCAGCTGGGCCAGGCCGCGCAGAATCTGGATATTCACCGGGCCGATTCGTTTGACAACGCTCCTGGCTGGGTCAACGGGAGGGCAAGCTACCTGATGAATGGCTTCGGCGTGGGCCTGCAAGCATTCGGCATCTACAGCGGATTCATGGGGGTAATGGACGGAATCAAGAAAGGTGACGCAGGGGAAGCGATATTCCAGGGCGCGTCGATCGCCGCCGAGTTCGGCTCACTGATCATCGAACAGGGGTTTAACAAGGGTGGCGAAGCGATGCTCAGGCACGGCTCGACCACCTTCAAGCTTTTTCCTGGCACCTCGGCAGGCAAATACCTGAGTCGAGGTGCCGGACTGTTTGCCAGTGCGATCACCCTGCCCTTCGACATCATCAATGCCGTCAATTCCTTCAATGCGGCGGCGCAAGCAAAAGGCAAGGAAGCGCAGGATCATTACGTCAACGCGGGTGTGAGTGTAGCGGGCGCAGGTATCAGCCTGGTGCTGGGCGTGGCGGCGATCGCGGGGTTCGGCAGTACCGCCGGACCTGTCGGCCTCGTTGCCGCTGCGGTGCTTATATTCGGCTCGATGATTTACTCGGCGGCCCGAGTCGTGGACGACATCGATGACTACATCGAACTGAGCACCCGCGAACGCTTGCGCTCCGGCTGGTTCGCTTTTACCGGCAAGGATCTGGACAAGGAAGTCATGGATCGCTTCAAGCTCTCCAAAGGCTATCGTGACCATCAGGAACAGCTGGAGATGTCAGCCAAAGAGTTGCTCGACGGCGCCTACAAAAACGCCATCGAACACATTGTCGACGGCGCTTTCAAGGCTGAATTGAAGACAGTGGAACTCTGGCGCTATCAGTGGGACGAAAGCGCCGGCGAAAAACCGTTCAAACTCGACAGTCAGGCCGTCATCGTTGGTGCAGACGACGTGATTGATGCGGGCAACGGTCTGCCCGAGGATCTGAAAGGCAAAGTCAGCGGGACTGCTGGCGATGACAAAGGGGTTTTCTGGCGCCTGGGCGACGGCAATGACCGGGTCATCGGCGTCAAGGCCAAACCCAACCTGTTTGCCTATCGCGAGGGTCACAAGGCGCTGACCGGGGGCGACAAGAATGACGCGTTTTACCAGGAGGTCACCGAACAGGAACTTGATCGTCTGACCAAACCGGCTCATCTCAGCGTGCTGGATGGCGGCGCAGGCTCTGACACCCTGGCCTTCGAAGGCAGCCGTCCGCTCAGTGATACCCGCCACGTCGGCCACGACATCGACCTGCAAAGCGGCCAGGTGAAATTGCGCAGACTCGACGCGGCTGGCGATGCCGTCGAAGTCGCGCATCTCACCTCGATCGAGAACATCTCGACCTTGCGCAAAGGCACAAGCCACGTCACCGGAAACAACGACGCCAATCGAGTGGCGGCCAACGGTTACGACCGCATCAGCACGGGCGGCGGAAACGACAGAATCGACATCTTTGGCCCCGATTGTCATGTCGATGGCGGCAGCGGCACCGACCACTATTACATCGCCGACACCAACGCACGAACGACAATTGTCGAGGACGGCGAACAATCGAGCGTCATCGAATTCGGCTGGCCGAGAGAAATCATTCAGCGCTGGGAGATCGTCGGTACCTCGCTGATCGTCAGCTCGTTGCGCGACAGGGATGGGCGCGATCCCGAGCACGTACTGACCATCAAAGACATCTACGAATCGATCGACGGACAGCGCCAGTTGAAAAATGGACGGTGGCTGTTCAGAACCCAGGACGGGTATGAACTGTTGCCGCTCCTGCCCCAGCAATTAGGTGAGTCGTTGAGCCAAGCGATTGAAGTCGCGCAGACCGTCAAGGGCCGACCCGCTCCCGCTGCCGACATTGTCAATCACGGTACCGTACTGATCACGGAGCAGGGTTCAAAACGGCATTTTGTGTCACGCGCAGACGGCAGGGTCGAATTTCTAGCCACGCGTCACACGCCGCTAACCTCCCGAGAGATTTATCTCGACTTCAAGGATTCGGAAATTGTCAAAGTGGTCGTCAGTTATGACGTCGAAACGCTTAAAGGCGTATCGGGCAACACCCACTTGATCTACAAGGACATCAACCTCTCGATTTTGCTGCCATCAAAAGTGGTGGTGTTCAAAGGGATTATTCAGCCGATTACCGCCGCCACCGGCTACGGCGGCAGAAACAGCCTGAAAGTCACGACACCGCGCCTGATGCAAGACATTGCCGTGATCCTGCAGGACCAAGTGTCGTATCGACTTCAAGTTCCCTCACTGAACTACGAAGATGATGCCAAAAATCCCGGCAACAGGATTTACGCCACCCGTAGTTGCCTCAAGCGCCGCAATGGCAACTATCTGTGTATCCAGCCACGACTCGCAAAGGCCATTGCGCTGCCCCCGGCCCCCAGAAAGATTGTCATCGAACCCCGGCCCCACACCGGCATCTATCTGCTGGAAGGCCAGAGCTCAATTTACGATGTCTACCTGGCCAGCAACTCGATCATTCGCCTGTCCACCCCGCAAGCAGCGGCTGGAACTGCCGACGCCTCGACCTGGACTCTCTACAGCGAAACATTGACGGAAACGGTCACACGCGACGATATACGACTGGACTCCAACCGCTTGCGCGTCGGCAGTTGCGTCATCGAACTGCCAGGCATCGAGGGCAATATTGCGGTGGAGTCGATCAGCGTAGCGACCTCATCCGGCAATATTTATGAAGTGTCACTTCTGTTTGAAGTCATCCAGCTCTACGTTATCGACGCCCGACACTATTCCAGTATTGAAGCGCTGCAAGCCGATATCCGTGCGCATCAACAGCGCAGCGAACTGGCCGTAAAAGTTTACATAACAAATATCGGTTTAAAGACGGGAACCATCGGCACTGTGTATTACAGCTCGTTGAGGAACTACTGGGGTGTCGATACTGACCCACATGAGCCCATCAAACCCGAAGAGCTGACAATCGCGCCGGTCAGCCAGGCCTGAGCGCTCTCTTCTCAAATTTAAGGGCGCGCCGGTATGGATCTGATGGCCATGCCGGCCAACCCGATTCAGCCAATGGATGGCTGATTCACTGACATGGAGTCAAACCTTATGCGCAATAAACCCAAAGCCCCTCAACGCTCCCCAGCGGTTGATACAGCCCAACCGCCGCTCTCCCGCCCGAGTTCGCCCGAGGCCGGGGGGGACTATCTGGATTTCGGGCTACCTCCCCGTGTCAGGCCCCACGGATCGGTCGATTGGAACGTGTCGTCAGACGTGAGAACCGGCAATCCCACGCCTGAGACTTCGCAAACACAAGCCCGCCTGTCGGTGACGCAGAGGGATGATCTTGCCCCGACGCAACCCAAGATCAGCCAATCTCCGCTGCAGGACTATGTCCAGCGCCCGCCGGCCAATCTCGCCGTCGATCACGATGCAGCTGGCCTGAGACTCTTCAAGGGCAGGTCTTTTGCCGACGTTGTCGGCGATAACGCGCAAAGCGACATCAAGACCGTGATGGTAGGGTTCGATGACAAAATGAAAGCCTACCGGGCCCAGCTGCCCAGTGAGCGAACCCCCTCCGGACCACCGCTTTATCGCATCGTCGAGAGCAATACCTGGAGCTTGCAAAAGCCGATTGATTACTACGACACCGAAAGGCTCGCGTTCTCCCATCTACCGGACGCCCAAGGCTATTACGCCGTTTCCTTTCGCGATTTTTTTGACCGGAACAAAATGCACGATGGTTACGGGTTCGCCCTTCGCGATGAGCATGACAATTGGTTCAAGGTCGATCCGCTCGAAGCTCGGGGAGAGGCGTCCATTCCCTTGAAATTTGAACACTTGACCGATGGCGACATCTGGAACATGTATCGCCTGCGAGGGGCAGAAACACTGGTCTTTCGGGACGAAGCGCAAGCCAGCGGCAAAGTGCCTGACTGGGTCCGACGCGTCCAGGAGCCAGACACGTTCAAATACGTGACAGGTTCATTGCGATTGCTCTATCCGCAAAAGTCCGCCATAGAATGCGAGCGACTGCTCAGAAGCTACAACCTGAGCGTCACTCAGCAGGTTCGTCTGAGGAAGGATCTGGACATCGGCCCGATCCCCGAATGGGCAGAACAGCACAAGCGACTGACCAACAGCGATGATGATCGGCGATTCGAGCAGATCGCGCAGGAACTTGACCCCTACATTGTCAGATTGAGAACCGAAGGCGAGCTCCCTTCCCGCGATTTACCCGACGTCAGGCAGCGCTATGAAGCCGAATTCCTGAACGGGTATTTAAAGCGTGCAGGCTATAAACAAAACCTGCACGGCTTCCTATACCGAACCGACATCCCTGCAATGTTCCGGGCCGATCTGCGCACGCCTTTTGAACTGGCGCGGGACAAACGCCTGTTGAGATTGAGGGGCAACCCCTCCGACTCCACGACCCGATGGGCTTTTAGCGTGACATTCAGCCTGGCCGGTGTGTTGGACTACATGGGCTTTGGTTACTACTCCAACCCTCGAAATTACAACAGCCAGGCCAACCGGTATCCAGGACATATCAGTTCTGACAGCGATTCGCCGAGCGACCATCGATTTGAATCGGCAGGGGAATCTGATACGTCGTTTGAAATGGACCTCTCGCGTGACTATCGATTGCTGCGGCGCAAACAGACACTTGGCTTCCTTTATGTCATCGACACTCGCGGTATCGAGGTGGTGCCCGGAGCGGAAAACGTTTACCTGAACAACAAGGATTTTGAAGCGGATCACATGGAAGGCCGCCTATCAATGCCTACGCGGGGTATCAGCGCAGAGAGGATCTGGCTGGTGCACTCGAATCGGAACAAGGCAGCAAGGGTTGAAGATGTCTTCCGGCAGGCCGGTGATGACGCGAAGGCTATCGAGAAAGCCACGTGGGACGGAACCGACGGCAACTCAGTGTGGTATTCGGGCGAAACACCTTATGACCGCTTGATCAATCGGGTTGCCGATTCCGGCGGCGTGATCCTGCATTTGCCGAAAGGCGAATTCACGCTCTCCGGCGACGTTGTCTGGCCCGTTCCCGAGCACTCCAGGCCTTGACCGTATAGCGAACCAACACACATACGCGCCAGCCATCTCAGTTGTGACTGGCGCTGCTTTCGCGCAAAAGAACGCTACAAACCCGGCAGCCTATGGACAGGCAGCTTTATCCAAAAAAGGAGTTTTATTGCATGCGACCCAAACCGGGCTCACCCCCAAAATCAAAGATGGATACACCCGGCCCCTCGGCCCCCCGCCCAATCACACCTGGCAACAGGCCAAACGATCCGGATTTCCACCTGCCCGGTCGACTCAGCCCTGGCAGCTCGAACGAGTTCTCGGCCGCAGTGAGAGCCGACCGCCCGACCGCAGGGACCGCGCACCAAGGGATCACTGTCACCGTCACGCCGATGCCCGATGTCGTTGCGCCCCGGCCTGCTGTCACGACCTCTCCTCTGGAGCCCTACGTATTGAACGTCGGGAGCCATCTACCCGCGCCGGCTGCAGACGGACTGAGAACCTACAATGGCAGACAATTTGCGGACGTCAGCAGCGATGATCCAGACACCGGCATCCAGACGGTCATGGTGATGTACCACGCCCCCATGAAAGCCTATCGGGCAAAGTCGCTGAACAAACGTGATCTATGGGGCCCACCGCTTTACCGAATGGCCGACAGCAATGCCTGGAGTCTGAAAAAACCGAGTGAGTACTATGACCTCCGTCAGCACACCATTTCCCAGCTTCCAGATCACCAAGGCTACTATTCGGTTCGGCGCCACAGTGAGGCTGACCCCAATCTTTTTTATCCGGGAACCGGTTACGCCTTCAGGGATGAAAAACAAAGGTGGGTCAAGGTCGACCCGCTTGAAGCTCGGGGAGATCGTTCTGTAACCGTGAAACTTGAGCAATGGACCGACGGCGATATCTGGCGCATGTATCGCTTGCAGGGTGCAGAGGCGTGGGTGTTTCGTAATGAGGCGCAAGTCAGCGGCACGGCGCCTGACTGGGCCCGCCGCTTCAAGGGCGTGAAAGCGCACGACTATCTGGTTGATTCGCTAAGGTGGCTCCATCCACAAATGTCTGCCACTGAGCGTGCGCAATGGCTGCGCAGCTACAACTTGACCGTGGCACAGCAGATCCGCCTGCGTCAGGAGCTGGAAAGCGGACCGTTTCCCGAATGGGCGGAACAACACAAACGCTTGACTCAAAACAAGGATGACAACCAGCGGTTTAGCCTGATCGCACAAGAATTGGAGCCCTACCTTCTCAAGTTGAGAAATCATGGCTTCGAGTATGTGAAGGATCTACCTCCCGCACAGCAACGATATGAAGCCGAGTTTCTGAAAAACTACACAGACCATGCGGGGTATCAGCGCAATGTGCATCTCGCTTTGTATCGAACCGACATCCCCGCCATGTTCCGGGGCGACCACCGCACGCCTTTCGAGTTGGCACGGGATAAACGCATGGTCAGGCTCAAGGGCAATCCCTCTGGCGTCACCACAAAATGGGCTTTGAGTGCGACATTCAGTCTGGGCAAGGCCTTGTGGTACAAAACCGAGTTGGGTGGATACTCCCACCCCCTGCATTACAACTCCCAGGCCAATCGGTATCCGGGCAAGATTTCTGATGGCGATATCTCACCCGGTAGTCGCGATGGTTCGGATGCAGAATCTGACACCTCGTTTGAACTGGATTACTCCAAAGACTACCCACTGGTTCGGCGCCAGCAGACCCAAGGCTTCCTTTATGTCATCGATACCCGCGGCATCGAAGTCGTACCCGGCGCGGAAAACCGCTACCTGAACGATCTGGATTTTGAAGCCGATCCGACAGAGGGGCGCCTGTCGATGCCGACACGGGGCATCAGTGCGCAGAGGCTCTGGCTGGTGAACTCGCAACTGACCCGTGCAGCGTGCGTCGAGGATGTATTCAAATGTGCCGGCGGCAGTGTCAGCGCTATCGAGAAAGCAACCTGGAACGGAACGCTCACTTACAGCGAGCAAGGCACCACGGTTTATGACGCGCTGATAGACCGAGTAGGCGCCGATGGCGCGAAGGTACTGTTCTTGCCCAAAGGACGCGACACATTTGCAGGTGACATCACCTGGCCGACACCCGAGCATGAAAAACCATGAACTGAAGCCAACGGTTTGACCGAATGAATCGCGCCATACCTCTAATCGAGGCATGGCGCTTTTTTATCAGGTAACGGCAGAAAGTTTTTCAACAACTTTAATTACAAACACGGCAGAACTGTAATTAAAAGCATCATGCTTCGACGGATTGGGGTTTACATTCAGGAACGTGCTCATCCCCTTGACCACACGGTGATACAAAGGCCTGTTATTCGACTCACTGCCCAAACCAATATAGGCCGCCCCGGATTCGATATCGCTGAAAGTAGTGCTCGACGCCCCAAGCTTATTGATCGAAAAATAATCCGTTTTATCAGCAGTGCTGGCCAATAGATTATGTGTTTTGTTTTCGAAGGTTAATCTGGCGTTATCAAACTCGCCTCGCTGCACTACGTGGATCGCGTATCGGTCGTCCTGTGCAACAAACTTCAACAGTAAAGGCTCGTCGTGTTCGTGATCAGCAAGGGTGAGCAAACTGGCGACACGCGAATCTGCCAGGCTAACTTCGGCATCCAGTTGCTCGCGTTTGGTAAGACGCGGCCTGCGTAAACGTTGTTGGAGGCATTGTTGATTAAGTACTACCGGCAAACCGTCAAGGTAAAGGTTTGCAGTAAATGTGATGTCGGTGTTTATCGATACAGTCATAAAATTTCCATCCATGGACGCACTGGCGCCGTGATTATCACGGCGCCAGGCCATCTGAAAAAACAGTCAGGCGGTAGCCGCTGCCACTACGGCTTTCGCGGTTGCAGACATACGCGGAACTTCACTGACAGGAATCTTTTCAGATTTTCGCTTACGCCGCGCAACCACCATCAAATCTGCATAGACGGAGGCCGCTTCAATCACATTGGCAACATTATGATCAGCCCCTGCATGTTTCAAAATATACTTGCCAGCGATGTCATCCCAAAACGCCCACTCATCTTCATATACCGTCATGACGTCTTCCTTATTATTGTTCATGTCACCCGCTTCCTGCGGGGAACTTGAACTTAAAATAAAGACAAGTGCAAAACAATACTGGCAGGCATTGTGAGTTGATTCAAAGTACAACTAGGCGAACAGTGCTCCCTGTAATTCATCGAGCAACGCCTGGATAGCATCCAGACGTTGTTGTGGATCATCGAGTTGCAGCAGATCGATCTTGTCTTCCTCGGCGAACGGCAGCAGATAGGCCAGCTGATTGGCGAGCGACTGCTGACCCGGCGCATCAGTGCCCATGTTCAACGCCTCGACCATCGGGTGTTCGGCCAAAGCCTTGAGCAAGGCAACCAGGTCGGCGTCCTCGTCCTGCAACGGTTGCTCGGGATCGTCGTCCAGCCACTCGACGTCGGCGAGGATCAACTGATCGCGCTGCACGTCGGTGCGCAGCACATTGAAACGCCGTCCACCCTGTACACGAATGCCCAACAGCCCATTGTCCTGCTGCTGGAAATCGGTGATCCGCGCCTCGCACCCGACCAAGGCAAAACCTTGCGGCGCAACGCCGACTTCATGGCCGTCGAGGATGCACACCACGCCAAAGCCACCGCCCTGTTTCATGCAGCGACCGATCATGTCCAGGTAGCGCGCCTCGAAGATCTGCAAGTCGAGGTTGCAGCCAGGAAACAGCACTGTGTTCAGCGGGAAAAGCGGCAGACTCATAGACATTTCCTTACACCACCATCGACACCGCCAACGGCAGGAACACCGCCGTGGCCACGCCCATCAGACTCATCGCCAGCGCCGCGAAGGCGCCGCACTCATCACTTTCCTGCAACGCCACCGAAGTGCCGACCGCATGCGCGGTCATGCCCAGCGCCATGCCGCGCGCCTCGGGGCTGTGCACACCGAGCCGGGTCAACAACGCCGGGCCGAAGATTGCACCGATCACCCCGGTGATCAACACAAATACCGCCGCCAATGCGGCGACACCGCCGATCTGCTCGGCAACCAGCATGGCGATCGGCGAAGTCACCGACTTGGGTGCCATGGTCATCAGGATCATGTGATCGGCGCCGAACCACCAGCCCAGCAAAACGCCCATCCCCGTGGCAACCACCCCACCTATCACCAGCGTAGTAAAAATCGGCCAGAACAATTGGCGAATGCGTTTGAGGTTCAGATACAGCGGCACCGCCAGCGCCACGGTCGCCGGCCCCAGCAGAATGCTGAGGATCTCGGTGCTCTTGCGGTATTCGGCGTACGTCAGGCCACAGCCCACCAGCACACCGATCACCAACAGCATGGAGACCAGCACCGGTTGCAAAAAGATCCAGCGGGTTTTCTCGAACGCCGCCAGCACGAGTTGATAGGCACCGAGGGTGATGCCAATGCCGAACAGCGGATGGTGGATCACGGAATCCCAGGCACCTTGCCAGTCGAAAAGCATCAGGACTCCTCCGAGCGGTGCGTGTGACGCCTGACCATGCGCTGCATCAGCACCCCGGCGAAGGCCATCGACAGAATCAACGACACCACCAGTGCGCCGACAATCGCCCAGAAGTCGGCGGCAATCGCCGCGGCGTAAACCATCACGCCCACTGCCGGTGGCACCAGCAGCAACGGCAGATAACGCAGCAGGCTAGCGGCCGCGAGGTTCAGCGGTTCGTCGACCTCACCACGCATGATCAGGAACACCAGCAACAGCAGCAGGCCGATGATCGGCCCCGGCAACACCGGCAACAGCAAGTGATTGAGCGCCGTGCCGAGCAATTGAAACAGCACCAGCAGGGTCAGGCCACGTAGCAACATCCGACATCTCCGTCTTACTTTCCACCCAGCAGGGGCTCGGCATTATAAGCACGCCTGCGCTATGGATCGGCATTCGCCAAAAGCATGGTCAGTTGACCTGAGCAAATCGCCATGATGATCTACAGTGGTTCGCAGGGCGGTCAAATCCCCCACCTGAAAAACTATAAAACCGATGAACCCAAGGAGAGTCACAATGCCCTATGATCCCGTTGCAGAGCTCAAAGATTATGTCGGCAAGGAACTCGGACGTTCCGAATGGCTCACCATCGATAAGGAGCGCATCAACCTGTTCGCCGAAGCCACCGGGGATTATCAGTTCATTCACGTCGACCCGGTCAAAGCCGCGCAAACGCCATTTGGCAGCACCATTGCCCACGGTTTCCTGTCGTTGTCGCTGATCCCCAAATTGATGGAAGACATCCTCGTGCTGCCGCAAGGCGTGAAGATGGTGGTCAACTATGGCCTCGACAGCGTGCGTTTCATCCAGCCAGTGAAGGTCAATTCCAAAGTTCGCCTGAAGGTCGATCTGGGCGAAGTGACCGAGAAAAAACCCGGTCAATGGCTGCTCAAAGCCACCGCGACACTGGAGATAGAAGGCTCGGACAAACCGGCCTACATCGCCGAACCCCTGTCGCTCTGCTTCGTTTAAGCGCCGGGATGCGAAGCAGCGCACGCTGTTTCGCATCCACTGTCTTACCGGCGGCTGTATAAGGTCACATAGCTGCGGCATACTCGGTCGCCTAATTGCCCGGATCCCGCTATGCGCTCACTCGCGACTCTTGCCCCCCTTGCCTTGACCCTGTTGCTTGCCGCTTGCGGCGACGGCGAATCGCTGTTGCCTCCCGATGCGCGGCTGCCGGATGGCGGACGCTATCGCGGTGAACTGGTCGACGGCTTGCTGCAAGGCCAAGGGCGCGTCGACTACCCCAACGGCAGTTGGTACGCCGGGCAGTTCGACAAGGGTCAGTGGCATGGTCAGGGCGAATGGCATGGCAGCAATGGCGAGGTCTATCGCGGCCAGTTCCAGCAAGGTCTGTTCGACGGCCAGGGCAGCCTGACCACCAACGCCAGCAGTTACACCGGGGGCTTCAAGCAGGGCCGACGGGACGGCGAAGGCACCCTGAAAGAAAACGCCATGACCTACCGTGGCGAGTTCAAGACTGATCAATATTCCGGGCTCGGCCGTCTCGAAATGGACGATGGCAGTTCCTATCAAGGCCAGTTCTCCCACGGCAAACCCAACGGCGAAGGCCAGCGTGGCGACTCCAGTGGCAACTCGTTCACCGGCCATTTCGTCAATGGTCAACTGGAAGGCAACGGCACCTTCAACAGCGCCGACGGTGACGTCTACGTCGGTGGTTTCAAGAACAACCAGTTGCACGGCAAGGGCCGCTACGAAAACGCCGACGGCGACGTGTGGCTCGGCCAGTTCAAGGAAGGCGCGCTGACCGGCAAGGGTGAACTGATCGGCGCCGACGGCAGCCATTACGTGGGCGAATTCAACGACTGGCGCTTCAGCGGTCAGGGACGCTTGAATCTGTCTGATGGCAGCTTTTACATCGGTGGTTTCGACAGCGACAGTTATTCCGGGCGCGGCACCCTGGTGCTGACCGATGGCAGCGTGATGAGCGGCACCTGGGTCAATGGCCAGCGAGTACGCGATGCCGACGGCAAGTTGCTGCCCGACATCCTCGAACTCGGCTTGCTGGCCCAGGGCCGCTTGCTTGATGACGCCTTGGCGGCCATCCCGGCCTCAACGCCAGCGGTTGAGCTGTACTCCCTGACCTTGGGCGGCGACGGCAAGCAAAGCGTGTTCCTGCGCGAATCCGATTACGTCGCCAACATGCTCAAAACGCGATTTGGGGCTTATGGCCAGATCCGTCTGGTCAACCACCGCGACCACCTCGCCGACCGACCGATGGCGACCCGGGAAAATCTGCGCCGCGCCGCGCAAACCCTCGCCGAACGCAGCGGCCCGGAAGACCTGCTGTTTATCTACCTGACCAGCCACGGCACCGCCGAACACGAACTGGTACTCGACCAGCCGCGCATGGAACTGGCCGACCTGCCCGCCGACGAACTCGCCGCAGTGCTGGCACCGCTGAAAAACCGCGACAAGATCATCGTGATTTCAGCGTGCTACTCCGGCGGTTTCATCCCGGCCCTCAAAGACGAACGCACGCTGATCATGACGGCTTCGCGCGCCGATCGCGTGTCCTTTGGCTGCTCCGAAGAAGCCAACTTCACCTACTTTGGCGATGCGCTGTTCGCCCAGGCGCTGAACCAGACCGACGATCTCGAACACGCCTTCAAACTGGCCAAAGCCACCGTCGCCGAGCGTGAACTGGCGGACAATTTCGAAGCCTCGGAGCCACAAATCTGGGCGCCGAAAACCGTGCTGTCACATTGGCAACTGCTGCGTAAACAGCAAGCCAGGAAAGCGTTGCAAAGTGCTGCATTGAACGACGCAGCGATAAAGAGCAACTAAGCTGAACAGTATCAAGGGAGAGACACTATGTACTTGACGCCTCAGCACGTATTGCTTGCCGGAGCCACCGGTTTGACCGGTGAACACCTACTCGACCGTTTGCTCAACGAGCCAACGATTTCTCGCGTGCTCGCCCCTTCCCGTCGACCATTGGCGGAACACCCGCATCTGGAAAACCCGGTCGGCGACCCGCAGGTTTTTCTGCCGCAACTCAGCGGCCGTGTCGACATCGCCTATTGCTGCCTCGGCACCACCATCAAACAGGCCGGCTCCGAAGCAGCCTTTCGTGCGGTCGACCTGGACATGGTGGTGGCGTTCGCCAAACGCGCACGGGAGATGGGCGCACGGCACCTGATCGTGATCAGCGCACTGGGCGCCGATCCGAAATCATCGATTTTCTACAATCGGGTCAAGGGTGAAATGGAACAGACATTGCGCGCGCAAGGCTGGCCGCAGCTGACCATTTGCCGGCCATCGCTGCTGCTCGGTGAACGCACCGAACCGCGTCTGGGCGAGCAACTGGCGGCGCCGTTTTCGAAACTGATCCCCGGTAAATACCGTGGCATCGAGGCCTGCCAACTGGCCAGAGCCATGTGGCGCCTGGCGCTGGAAGAACAGGATGGGGTGCGGGTGATTGAGTCAGATGAGTTGCGCAAGCTTGGCAAGTAGTTTTGTGGTGTCTGGGCTGACCTCTTCGCGAGCAAGCCCGCTCCCACAGTAATCTTCCGCGGACAAAAACTTGGCGTACGACTCTATCCCTGTGGGAGCGTGGCTTGCCCGCAAATGGAGTGCGAGCACTCCCCTACAATCCACCAGTCGCCTGAAACCCCACGCCAATCACCGTGAGCAACGACAACGGCAGTAACAGAGTATCGAGCAAAGCGCTGACTGGCAGATCCACGCCCGGATAGCTCGGCGCCTCAGCCCCGAATCGATCCATCGCGCAACACCCGCCATTGATCGCATACAAGTCCAGCCGCGTACCGGCATACACCACCGGCGCCCCCGGCTTGGCGGCATCGAGCGTGCGCGCCGTAGCACAACCGGCCAGTTGCAGCGCCAGCACAACGATCAGCAGCTTATTCATCGCTGCTCAGATGATGCTCGCCCCAACGCGGCAGCATGTCTTGGGGAATGCCCAGCAGATTGAGAATCCGCGCCACGACGAAGTCGATCAGGTCATCGATGGTCTGCGGCTGATGATAGAAACCCGGCGACGCCGGCAGGATGGTCACGCCCATGTTCGACAACTTGAGCATGTGCTCCAGATGAATGCTCGAATACGGCGCCTCACGCGGGACCAGAATCAACTGGCGGCGCTCCTTTAGCGTCACGTCGGCGGCGCGCTCGATCAGGTTGTTGCAGGCACCGGTGGCAATCGCCGACAGCGTGCCGGTGGAGCATGGCACGACGACCATCGCCGCAGGTGCACCGGAGCCGGAGGCCACTGGCGACATCCAGTCCTCCTTGCCATACACGCGAATCTGCCCGGCGGCCGCTCCGGTGTATTCGGTGAGAAATGCCTGCATCGTCTGCGGTTTGGGCGGCAGCGACACATCGGTCTCGGTGGCCATCACCAGTTGCGCAGCCTTGGAGATCAGGAAGTGCACTTCGCGATCTTCACGCACCAGACAATCGAGCAGGCGCAAACCGTACTGCGCGCCTGAAGCGCCGGTCATTGCCAGCGTGATGCGTTCGGGGCCATTGCTCTCCAAACGAGTGTTCATTGCAGCGCCTCGGCGAGTTTGCCGTGCAGGCCGCCGAAGCCGCCGTTGCTCATGATCACGACGTGAGTGCCGGGCTGAGCCTGGCTCTTCACCCGTTCGATAATGCCTTCCAGTGAATCGCTGACAATCGACGGCACCGTGCACAACGCAGCGGTGGCGGCCAGATCCCAGCCGAGGTTGGCCGGCGCGTACCAGATCACCTGATCGGCATCGACCACGCTGTCCGGCAAGCCGTCACGGTGAGCGCCGAGCTTCATCGAGTTGGAACGCGGCTCGATGATCGCGATCAAGGGCGCATCACCGATGCGCTTGCGCAAGCCGTCGAGGGTGGTGGCAATCGCCGTCGGATGGTGGGCGAAGTCGTCATAGATGGTGATACCGCGCACCTCAGCGACTTTTTCCATCCGCCGTTTGACGTTCTTGAAGGCGCTCAGCCCGGCAATGCCCATCGTCGGCACCACGCCAACATGACGCGCCGCCGCCAGCGCGGCCAAGGCGTTGGCCACGTTGTGCTGACCGGTCAGCTCCCACTCGACGGTGCCTTGGGACACGCCTTCGAACATGACTTCGAACGCCGAACCGTCGTCCTTCAGCAACTTGACCTGCCACTGCCCGCCGACACCGGTGGTTTGCACCGGGGTCCAGCAGCCCATCTCGATCACACGCTGCAAGGCAGGTTCGGTGGTCGGATGAATGACCAGGCCTTCACTCGGGATCGTGCGCACCAGATGGTGGAATTGCCGCTCGATCGCTGGCAGATCCGGGAAGATGTCCGCGTGATCGAACTCAAGGTTATTGAGGATCGCCGTACGCGGGCGGTAGTGAACGAACTTCGAGCGTTTGTCGAAGAAGGCGCTGTCGTACTCGTCAGCCTCGATCACAAAGAACGGCGTGCCACCCAAGCGTGCGGACACCGAGAAGTTCTGCGGCACGCCGCCGATCAGGAAACCCGGGCTCATGCCGGCGTGTTCCAGCACCCAGGCAAGCATGCTGCTGGTGGTGGTTTTGCCATGGGTACCGGCGACGGCCAGCACCCAGCGACCTTGCAGCACATGATCGGCCAGCCACTGCGGGCCGGACACGTACGGCAGGCCTTTGTTCAGCACATATTCCACCGCCGGATTGCCGCGGGACATGGCGTTGCCGATCACCACCAGATCCGGTGCCGGATCGAGCTGGGCCGGGTCGTAGCCCTGAGTCAGCACAATGCCTTGGGCCTCAAGCTGCGTGCTCATCGGCGGATAGACGTTGGCGTCGGAGCCGGTCACATGATGGCCCAGCTCTTTGGCCAGAACCGCCATCGAGCCCATGAAAGTCCCGCAGATACCCAGAATATGAATGTGCATAGTCGACCTCGTAAAACATGGCCGCAGGTTAGCGTAGGGAGGGGGAAATCGCACCTTGTGTTTCGCGCCTTCGCGAGCAAGCCCGCTCCCACAAACTCAGCGCCGTCCTCGTGACAGCGGGCTGCTCGCGAATGGCGCGACTCGGTTTAGCGGGCGATAGCGTGTTTGCGCAGCTTTCTGTAAAGCGTATTGCGACTGACCCCAAGCTGTTGCGCCGTTTGTGTCATGTGCCACCGCGTCTGTTCCAGCGCAGCGAGCAAGGCCAAGCGTTCGGCATCTTCAAGTGGATGCTCGGCCGCACAAACCTCCACAGCCACCCTCGATCGCATTTGTCGAATCATCGCCGGCAAATCCTCCAGCCCGACCCGCCCGTCATCACACAACGCCGCCAACGTGCGTAGCACGTTGCGTAACTGCCGCACATTGCCCGGCCAGTTGAACGCCAGCAACGCCGCACGCGCCGGCTCTTCGATCAGGATTGTTTCGCCACTCGCCTCTTCGGCCAGCAGAAAATCCAGCAATTGCGACTTGTCACTGCGATCACACAATGCCGGCAACGCCACTTCCAACCCATTGAGCCGGTAATACAGATCCTCACGGAAACTGCCGTCCTCGACCCGTCCCAGCAGATTGCGGTGGGTCGCGCTGATGATCCGCACGTTGACCGCTTCGGGCTCACCGCCAATCGGCACCACCTGCCGATCTTCCAGCACCCGCAACAAGCGAGTCTGCAAGGCCAGCGGCATGTCGCCGATTTCATCAAGGAACAACGTACCGCCATCGGCCTGCTGCAACTTGCCGCGCATACCGTCCTTGCGGGCGCCGGTGAAGCTGCCGCCGCGATAGCCGAACAGTTCGCTCTCGATCAGGCTCTCGGGGATTGCCGCACAGTTGAGCGCGACAAACGCCCTGTTCGATCGTTGACTGGCCTGATGCACAGCCTTTGCGAAAGCCTCTTTGCCGGAGCCGGTTTCACCGTTGATCAGCAGCGGTACATCGCGCTCGAACACGCGCAGGGCTTTACGAAAGTCCGCTTGCAGCGCCGCATCACCGAGGCAGATCCCCGACAGGCGCGCAGGCTCGGGTTTGATGGGGGCCGGGATGATCGGCATCGGTTTACGCGACTCGCCACGCAACACGGCAAACAAATGTCGCCCGTCACGGGTGCGCAGCGGCCAACTGGCGCTGGCGTTGGCACTCGCGCGGCCCAGCAACTCATCCAGCGAACAATCGAAAAACGCCTCGACCGGTTGGCCGAGCAACCTACCGCGAATATGCCCGAGCAGGTTCAGCGCACTCTGGTTGACCGCACTGATCCGCCCTTCCCCGTCAAACGCCAGCAAGCCTTCGCTGAACAGTCCGACGGACTCGGCCTGCAAATGAAAACGCAGCAACCATTGGTTATCGAAACAGCGCAGGAAGTAGCAACTCTCGATCATCTTCGCCGACAGATTGACCAGCGCCATGGTGTGGAACTGGCTCTGGCGCGAGACGTCGTGGCGCGCGGAAGACACGTCGAGCACCGCCAACAGTTCGCCGTGCGGGTCGAACACCGGGCTCGCCGAGCAGGTCAGGCCGGTGTGACGGCCGCGAAAGTGTTCATCTTGATGGATGGTCAGCGCCTGACGCTCGACCAGGCAAGTGCCGATGCCGTTGGTGCCTTCACAGGCTTCGCTCCAGTCAGCCCCCAGCCAGAGGCCGGCGCGCTCGAAAATCCTGCGCTCGGCGGGCGCGGTGACGCAGTTGAGGATCACCCCACGCGCATCGGTCAGCAACACCGCATGACCGGCGCCGGACAGTTGTTGATGCAGGCTGCTCATTTCATTGCCGGCGATCTGCAGAACCTGTTGCAGACGCTCGCGGCTTTCAAGCACGCGCCCGTGTTCGAGCACGGTGGGCGCCATGGCCAGGGCCGGGTCGAGGTGATAGTCCTCAAGACAACGCAGCCACGAGCGGGCAATCGAAGGATCGGCACCGGGCCCGTGCAGGTGCGGTTTGCCCTGGGTGGCCGTGAGAACCTGCTGGGCATGGCGACTCAAATGGTTGTCGTGCATTTCTTATTGTTCTCCCCGAGGCTCGACGGCCCAATGCTTGAGGTGACGCCCAGCATCCTCCAGCCACCGACGCATTGCAATGCTGGCGAGACTGCCCGGTCACTGGCTGTGCCGATAACAGTACAAACTGTCACCCCCGCTGTACCGAAACCGTCACAGGTGCGCTCCGCCCGTCCGACAAAAACCACGCAAGGCCTTGATTTACCTGACCTGCACGGCAGTGGCCCAACCTTTGCTCTACGCTTATAGCAAGCGCACTTGCGCGTTTCTCTAATAAGTACAAAGCCAAGGAGAACATCATCATGCGTTACGCTCACCCCGGTACTGAAGGCGCCAAAGTCTCGTTCAAGAGCAAGTACGGTAACTACATCGGCGGCGAGTTCGTCGCGCCTGTCAAAGGTCAGTACTTCACCAACACCTCGCCAGTGAATGGCCAACCGATTGCCGAATTCCCGCGCTCCACTGCCGAAGACATCGACAAGGCACTGGACGCTGCCCACGCCGCAGCCGATGCGTGGGGCGCGACCTCCGTGCAGGCGCGCTCGCTGATCCTGCTGAAAATTGCCGACCGCATCGAACAGAACCTCGAACTGCTGGCAATCACCGAAACCTGGGACAACGGCAAAGCCATCCGCGAAACCCTCAACGCCGACATCCCGCTGGCGGCCGACCATTTCCGTTACTTCGCTGGCTGCCTGCGTGCCCAGGAAGGCAGCGCTGCCGAAATCGACGGCAACACCGTGGCGTATCACATTCATGAACCGCTGGGCGTGGTCGGTCAGATCATCCCGTGGAACTTCCCGCTGCTGATGGCCGCGTGGAAACTCGCCCCGGCGCTGGCCGCCGGCAACTGCGTGGTGCTCAAACCGGCCGAGCAAACGCCACTGGGCATCTGTGTGCTGATGGAAGTGATCGGCGACCTGCTGCCACCGGGCGTACTCAACGTGGTGCAAGGCTTCGGCAAAGAAGCCGGCGAAGCCCTCGCCACCAGCAAACGCATCGCCAAGATCGCCTTCACCGGTTCGACCCCGGTCGGCTCGCACATCATGAAGTGCGCCGCCGAGAACATCATTCCGTCCACCGTCGAACTGGGTGGCAAGTCGCCGAACATCTTCTTCGAAGACATCATGCAGGCCGAGCCGACCTTCATTGAGAAGGCCGCTGAAGGTCTGGTGCTGGCGTTCTTCAATCAGGGCGAAGTCTGCACCTGCCCTTCCCGCGCGCTGGTACAGGAATCGATCTACGACGAATTCATGAAAGTGGTGATGAAGAAGGTCCTGTCGATCAAACGTGGCGACCCGCTGGACACCGACACCATGGTCGGTGCCCAAGCGTCCGAGCAACAATTCGACAAGATCCTTTCGTACCTGGAAATCGCCAAGGGCGAAGGCGCCGAACTGCTGACGGGCGGCAAGGTGGAAAAACTCGAGGGCAATCTGTCGACCGGGTATTACATCCAGCCGACCCTGCTCAAGGGCACCAACAAAATGCGCGTGTTCCAGGAAGAAATCTTCGGCCCAGTGGTGAGCATCACCACGTTCAAGGACGAAGCCGAAGCCTTGGCCATCGCCAACGACACCGAGTTCGGCCTCGGTGCGGGCCTGTGGACCCGCGACATCAACCGCGCCTACCGCATGGGCCGGGCGATCAAGGCCGGTCGCGTGTGGACCAACTGCTACCACCTGTACCCGGCGCATGCCGCGTTCGGCGGGTACAAGAAGTCCGGCGTTGGCCGTGAAACCCACAAGATGATGCTCGACCACTATCAGCAGACCAAAAACCTGCTGGTGAGCTACGACATCAATCCGCTGGGCTTCTTCTAAAACCCGGGGCGACACAGATGATTCTGTGTCGCCCTATCGACCGCTATCGCTGGCAAGCCAGCTCCCACAGGGTTGTGGGTGAATCCACTTTTTGAGTTCGACTCAGATCACTGTGGGAGCTGGCTTGCCAGCGATGGCGCCCTGACTGACACACCACCAAAGGCTGGCCGCTCTGGCACGGCCCTTGCGTACCCGTCATTCAGGATTTGCAGAAAAACTGCCGCTGCGTGAACAGCACTCATCCACCCCAACCGCCACACCCGAAAGTCCAACAGATCAAACAATAAAAAAGACAGCGAGGACTTATGACTACCACCACACAACTCAAACCCACACTCGGCACCCTGCACCTATGGGGCATTGCTGTCGGCCTGGTGATTTCCGGCGAATACTTCGGCTGGAGTTACGGCTGGGGCACCGCAGGCACCTTGGGTTTTCTGGTCACGGCCCTGATGGTCGCGACCATGTACACCTGCTTCATCTTCAGTTTCACCGAATTGACCACCGCGATTCCTCACGCCGGCGGGCCGTTTGCCTACAGCCGTCGGGCGTTCGGCGAAAAAGGCGGGTTGATCGCCGGCATCGCCACGCTGATCGAGTTCGTCTTCGCACCACCGGCCATCGCGATGGCCATCGGCGCCTACCTCAATGTGCAATACCCCGAGCTTGATCCGAAGATCGCTGCAGTCGGCGCCTATTTCGTGTTCATGACCCTGAACATTCTCGGCGTAAGCATCGCCGCGACCTTTGAGTTGGTGGTCACTGTGCTGGCCGTCGCCGAATTGCTGGTGTTCATGGGCGTGGTCGCGCCGGGCTTCAGTTTCAGCAATTTCGTGCTCAACGGCTGGTCGGGCTCCAACGAGTTCACCCTGGGTTCGATCCCCGGGATCTTTGCCGCGATACCGTTCGCGATCTGGTTCTTCCTCGCCATCGAAGGTGCGGCCATGGCGGCCGAGGAAGCCAAAGACCCGAAACGCACCATTCCCAAGGCTTATGTCAGCGGCATCCTGACTTTGGTGTTCCTCGCCATCGGCGTGATGGTGATGGCCGGCGGCGTTGGCGACTGGCGCCAACTGTCGAACATCAACGATCCGCTGCCGCAGGCCATGAAAGCGGTGGTCGGCAACAATTCGTCATGGATGCACATGCTGGTCTGGATCGGCCTGTTCGGTCTGGTGGCGAGTTTCCACGGCATCATTCTTGGCTACTCGCGTCAGTTCTTCGCCCTCGCCCGCGCCGGTTACCTGCCGAAAAGTCTGGCCAAACTCTCGCGGTTCCAGACGCCCCATCGCGCGATTCTGGCCGGTGGCGTGATCGGCATCGCTGCGATCTACAGCGACGGCCTGGTCAATCTGCAAGGCATGACGCTGACCGCGGCGATGATCACCATGTCGGTATTCGGCGCGATCGTGATGTACATCATCAGCATGCTCAGCCTGTTCAAACTGCGCAAAACCGAGCCGAACCTGGAACGCACCTTCCGCGCCCCGGGCTATCCGGTGGTGCCGGCCATCGCGCTGTTTCTGGCCGTGGTGTGCCTGGTGGCGATGGCGTGGTTCAACACGCTGATCGGCTGTGTGTTCCTTGGTTTCATGGCCATTGGGTATCTGTATTTCCAGTTGACCGCCAAGCAACGCGCCGACGCACCGACAGACGCTATGCTCGAAGGTATCTAGTTGCACCGGTACCGGGCCTTGCGCCCGGTGCCCGCATTATTGAAGTGCATGGAGATCCAATGTGGGAGGGGGCTTGCTCGCGAATGCGGCGTGTCATTCAACAATGATGTCGCCTGACACTACGTATTCGCGAGCAAGCCCGCGCCCACAGGGGATTGAGTTATCCACAGAATCAGGAGGACACCGCCCCATGGCCGCATTTGCCCATTCCGTCGGCGCCCAGACCTATCGCTTCGACAGCCTCAAGGACGTCATGGCCAAGGCCAGCCCGGCACGTTCCGGGGACTTTCTCGCCGGTGTCGCCGCGCTCAACGACGGTGAGCGCGTGGCCGCGCAAATGGCGCTGGCCGATATCCCGCTCACGCACTTTCTGCAAGAAGTGCTGATTCCCTATGAGTCCGATGAAGTCACCCGCCTGATCATCGACACCCATGACAAACAGGCCTTCGCCGTGGTCAGCCACCTCACCGTCGGCGGTTTTCGCGACTGGCTGCTCAGCGAGGCCGCCGATGAAACCAGCCTGCGTAATCTCGCGCCCGGCCTGACCCCGGAAATGGTCGCCGCCGTGTCGAAGATCATGCGCGTGCAGGATCTGGTGTTGGTGGCGCAGAAAATCCGCGTAGTGACCAAGTTTCGCGGCACCCTCGGCCTGCGCGGGCGCCTGTCAACTCGCCTGCAACCCAACCACCCGACCGACGAGCCGTCCGGCATTGCCGCAAGCATTCTTGACGGTCTGCTGTACGGCAACGGCGACGCGATGATCGGCATCAACCCGGCCACCGACAGCATCGCCTCAATCTGCGCGATGCTGGAAATGCTCGACGCGATCATCCAGCGCTACGACATTCCGACCCAAGCCTGCGTGCTGACCCACGTCACCACCTCCATCGAAGCGATCAACCGTGGCGTGCCGTTGGACCTGGTGTTCCAGTCGATCGCCGGCACCGAAGCGGCCAACGCCAGTTTCGGTATCAACCTGAATGTGTTGCAGGAAGGCTACGACGCCGGTTTAAGCCTGAACCGCGGCACCCTTGGGCAAAACCTGATGTATTTCGAAACCGGTCAGGGCAGCGCCCTGTCGGCCAACGCCCACCATGGCGTCGATCAACAGACCTGCGAGACCCGAGCCTACGCTGTGGCCCGCCATTTCAAGCCGTTTCTGGTGAACACCGTCGTAGGATTTATCGGCCCGGAATACCTCTACAACGGCAAACAGATCATTCGCGCCGGCCTCGAAGACCACTTCTGTGGCAAGTTGCTCGGCGTGCCGATGGGTTGCGACATCTGCTACACCAACCACGCCGAGGCCGATCAGGACGACATGGACACCCTGCTGACCCTCTTGGGTGTCGCCGGGATCAACTTCATCATGGGCATCCCCGGCTCCGACGACATCATGCTCAACTACCAGACCACCTCGTTCCACGACGCGCTCTACGCCCGCCAGACCCTGGGCCTGAAACCGGCGCCGGAATTCGAGCAATGGCTGGCGAACATGGGCATTTTCACTCAGGCGGACGGCAAGGTTCGCTTCGGCAACAACCTGCCGCCGGCCTTCCGCCAGGCCTTGGCGCAACTGGGATGAGTCTTATGGAAAACCCGCCCGTCGACCCGCAAAACCCATGGCTGGAACTGCGTCGCCTGACCCCCGCGCGGATCGCCCTCGGCCGCACCGGCACCAGCCTGCCGACCCGCGCACAACTGGATTTCCAGTTCGCCCACGCCCAGGCGCGGGATGCGGTGCATCTGCCGTTCGATCATGCCGGGCTCAGCGCCCAACTCAATGAGCGCGGGCGCCAGACGTTGCTGCTGCACAGCGCGGCGGTGGATCGCAACAGCTACCTGCAACGCCCCGATCTGGGGCGCAAGTTGAGTGATGACTCAGCCCAGGCTCTGCGCGACTATGCGGCGACCAATCCCGGCGGCGTGGATCTGGCGATTGTCGTCGCCGATGGTTTGTCGGCGCTGGCCGTGCATCGCCACACGCTGCCACTGCTGACCCGACTGGAAGAGCAAATGAGCGCCGATGGCTGGTCCGCTGCGCCGGTCATCCTCGTGGAACAGGGCCGCGTCGCGGTCGGCGATGAAATAGGTGAACGGCTGGGTGCAAAAATGCTGGTGATGCTGATTGGCGAACGCCCGGGCCTCAGTTCGCCCGACAGCCTGGGGGTGTATTTCACCTACAATCCAAAGATCGGGCTGACCGATGCCTACCGCAACTGCATTTCCAATGTGCGGCTTGAGGGCTTGAGCTACGGCATGGCGGCACATCGCTTGCTGTACCTGATGCGCGAAGCCTGCCGACGGCAACTGTCGGGGGTCAATCTGAAGGACGAAGCACAGGTTCAGACGCTGGAGTCGGACGCCGGTGCGGACATGAAAGGAAACTTCCTACTCGGCCCGTCGACAACCTGAACCGATTCCGCATTGCGTTTCTGCGCCGGTATCAGGCAGGATCGACGCACGGCCGCCAGGGTTTCCCATCGCCGTCAGAGCAGTTGAAGACAGCCACTTGAAGACGAGACCTATCATGCGGATTATTCAAGCGACCCTCGAACACCTGGATTTACTGACTCCGATGTTCGTCACCTATCGTGAGTTCTACGGTTCACTGCCTTACCCGGATTCCTCCCGCGCGTTTCTCGAAAAACGCCTGCGCCGCAAGGAATCGGTGATCTATCTGGCCCTCGCCGACGATGACGACAAGAAGCTGATGGGCTTCTGTCAGCTCTATCCAAGTTTCTCTTCGTTGTCGCTCAAGCGCGTGTGGATCCTCAACGACATCTATGTCGCCGAAGACGCCCGCCGCCAACTGGTCGCCGACAACCTGATCCGCACCGCGAAGAAAATGGCCAAGGAAACCCAGGCCGTGCGCATGCGCGTTTCCACCAGTGCCGATAACGAAGTGGCACAGAAAACCTACGAGTCCATCGGGTTCAAGGAAGACACCGAGTTCAAGAACTACGTGCTGCCGATCAGCGACGAGCTCTGAACCCAAAAGATCGCAGCCTTCGGCAGTGCCTACAGAACAACTCATTGCAATGTAGGCGCCGCCGAAGGGCGCGATCTTTTAGCGTCACGCCCCCCCATCGTCCCTGACAATTGTTCACACCCGGACATCCCTCGCTACAAAACCAACGCGCTTTTCACCTCTCAGACCGTATAATCCCGAGCTTTCCGGCTTGTAAGAAAAACTACACCTCGATGTAGGCTTACACGAAGTCATCCGCACAGGCCTGCAGAGTCGGGCCGCCACACTGGTGCCCCCATGGATTTCAACCCGCTCGACCTTATCCTGCATCTCGACGTTTACCTCGACTTGCTGGTGAACAACTATGGGCCCTGGATCTACGCCATTCTGTTTCTGGTGATTTTCTGTGAAACCGGTCTGGTGGTGATGCCCTTCCTGCCAGGTGATTCGCTGTTGTTCATCGCCGGTGCTGTAGCGGCAGGCGGTGGCATGGACCCAGTCCTGTTGGGCGGTCTGCTGATGCTGGCAGCGATCATGGGCGACAGCACCAATTACGTGATCGGACGAACAGTCGGCGAAAAACTGTTCAGTAACCCCAACTCGAAAATCTTCCGTCGCGACTACCTGCAACAAACCCACGACTTCTACGACAAGCACGGTGGCAAAACCGTGACCCTGGCGCGCTTCCTGCCCATCATTCGCACCTTCGCGCCATTCGTCGCCGGTGTGGCGAAGATGCCTTACCCGCGCTTCTTCGGCTTCAGTGTGTTCGGCACGGTGCTGTGGGTCGGTGGTCTGGTGACCTTGGGTTACTTCTTCGGCAACGTGCCATTCATCAAGAAAAACCTGTCGTTGCTGGTGCTCGGCATCATCCTGCTGTCGCTGGTGCCGATGATCATTGGCGTGGTACGCAGCCGACTCGGCAGCGCCAAAGCCCAATCGCACTAAGCCGATGTGGTCACTGAGCGCCTGGCGTCGCCGGCGCATCCTGGCCAGGCACCCGATTGCCGACGACCTGTGGCAACGGGTGCGCCATCACCTGAGCTTTCTCGACGGCATCAGTGCAGCCCAAGACCAATGGCTGCGTGAAGCCTGCGTGCTGTTTCTCGAAGAAAAACACCTGACCGCCCTGCCCGGCGTTGAACTGCACCAGGAACAACGCCTGCTGCTTGCCGCTCAAGCCCAGTTGCCATTGCTCAATCTGGGCGATCTGAACTGGTACCAGGGTTTTCACGAGATCGTCCTCTATCCCGATGACTTCCTCAGCCCGCAGCGCCATCGCGATGCCAGCGGCGTCGAACATGAATGGGATGGCGAACACAGCGGCGAGGCCTGGCAACAGGGGCCGATCATCCTGGCCTGGCCGGGCGTAATGGCCAGTGGTGGCTGGGAAGGTTACAACCTGGTCATCCACGAACTGGCGCACAAACTCGACATGCTCAACGGCGATGCCAACGGCCTGCCGCCGCTGCACGCCGACATGCGCGTCAGCGACTGGGCCGAGGTGATGCAAAAGGCCTACGACGACCTCAACCGCCAACTAGACCGCAATCCGGACGCCGAAACCGCCATCGATCCCTACGCGGCCGAAAATCCTGCCGAGTTCTTCGCCGTCACCAGCGAATACTTCTTCAGCGCACCCGATCTGCTGCACAAGGCTTATCCACAGGTCTACTTGCAACTGAAGCTTTTCTACCGGCAGGATCCACTGGGCAGGCTGCGGCAACTTCAGGCCCAAGACCCGGTCTATCAGGCTCACGACTAAGGTCTGCACGACTTTCGGTGCGTGGCATCGGCGGCGGAATATGCCTATAATCGCCGCCACTTTTTGGTCAATCCGGCCAAGTGTTTTTGGTCAACTACGGGGGCAACGCCCAATGAGCTACAGCAAGATTCCGGCTGGCAAAGACCTGCCGAACGACATCTACGTCGCGATCGAGATCCCGGCCAACCACGCGCCGATCAAATACGAAATCGACAAAGACAGCGATTGCCTGTTCGTTGACCGTTTCATGGCCACCCCAATGTTCTACCCGGCCAACTACGGTTACATCCCGAACACCCTGGCTGACGACGGTGATCCCCTCGACGTGCTGGTCGTGACCCCTTACCCGGTTGCGCCAGGCTCGGTGATCCGCGCCCGTCCAGTCGGCATCCTGAACATGACCGACGACGGCGGCGGCGATGCCAAAGTCATCGCAGTGCCACACGACAAGCTGTCCCAGTTGTACGTGGACGTGAAGGAATACACCGACCTGCCGCCACTGCTGATCCAGCAGATCGAGCACTTCTTCGCGAACTACAAAGATCTCGAAAAAGGCAAATGGGTCAAGATCGAAGGCTGGGCCGGTGCAGACGCCGCCCGCGAAGCGATCACCAAGTCGGTTGCTGCCTACAAAGGCTAAGCGCCTGCAACCTGCGTGATGCTTGAAGAAGACCCCGTTTGATACGGGGTTTTTTATGCGCGAGAACATCCTGCTTAAACGCAACGTTTAAAGCAGACGTAACAAAGTTTTAACCTGTTTAATTTCCCACAAGACGGGCTTACATCCCGTCGCAAAATTCAGCCTTTTTTTGAACGCCAAGTTTATTCAAACCGCTCTAGCACGGCCGTAGACTCCGTGTTTATGAGAAAGAACACTAGCGGTCCAAGATTCAAGGCACTCCTGGAAGCAGCGAACATCACCACCACGGGATTCGCAAAGTTCTGGGGCACGGAAGCCCAAAATGTCCACAACTGGTACACCCGGGGCGTCCCGGCGTATCGCATGGAAGAAGTCTCACGCCTGCTGTCCGTTAACAGCGAATGGCTGAAGACCGGCGAAGGCATAAAGGAGTTGCCGAGCCTGACGCCGCCCGCCAGCAATGGCGACACCTTCGACGCCCATGCCATCCGCGGCGTCTACACCGTCATCGATCCCAACGACATCGATCTGGTGTTCTTCAAGGAAACGCCCCTCACCGACGGCTCCGGCAAAACCCACGTCATCCACGACACAGACCAATCCATCCGCCTGCTGCGCGCGCACCTCGATCAACTGGAAATCCGTCACTCCGACGCCATCTGCGCGCACATGATCGGCAACAGCATGGCCGACCGCATCGAAGACGGCTCCATCGTCGCCATCGACCGCGGCCTCACTCAAGTGGTGGATGGCGAGATCTACGCCATCGAACACGACGGCATGCTGCGCATCAAATACCTGCACCGCATGCCCGGCAACGGCCTGCGAATGCGCAGCCACAACAGCGCCGAATACCCGGACGAAGTGTTCCGCCCCGCGCAGATAGAAGAGCAACGGATTCATATATTGGGCTGGGTGTTCTGGTGGTCGACGCTGAGCAAACGCCGGCCGGTGGTACCGTTTCTCTAAACCGAAGGCTTGCTCCTCCCCTGTAGGAGTGAGCCTGCTCGCGATGAGGCCCGGATAGACAGTACAAATCTCGGATTTTGGTCAGTCAGATCGCTCTAACTCGCACTTCCCACTGGGAATCCAAAGCAAAACTCAGTATCCTGCGCCCCACATTCGCGCATCGACCCGCTCCCGCGGCTCAGATGACGCCCGACGCGGCAGACCAACGTCTACCAAGTCCCACAGCCGGACGCAGATCCGGGTGTACGTTTTGAAGGCTGGCGCGGTTTACCAAAAATAAACCAAGCCAGTCCCCGAGAAGCCGGCCACAAGCCGGCTTTTTAATGCCTGAAAGAAACCCAACCTACCGTCTGGAACGTAAATTCGCGCTTGTCGAATATGCAAGCTGCTTGCCACCGTAACGACAAACGTCATTACAGGTATGTCACCATCGCTTCCATCTATATTCGCATTGACGATGAACTGAAGCAGCGCTCCTTCGCCGAGTTGGAAAAGCTCGGCGTAACCCCCTCAGAGCTTTTGCGCCAGACACTCCAATACGTCGCCGAGCGGGGCAAGCTGCCGTTCAAAGCGGCCTTGCTCAGCGAGGAAGATGACGCACTCATCACCGAAGTCACCGAACGTCTCGCCGCTCCTCAGCGAGTCAAGGTAAGTCTGGATGACCTATAACCTTGAGTTCGATCGTCGTGCTCTAAAAGGAGTGGAACAATCTGGGCGATACGATTCGCCAGCAGTTCAAAAAGAAGCTCGCTGAGGTGTTAGAGAATCCTCGAATAGAAGCTAATTGACTTCGCGAGCTACCAGACTGTCACAAAGTGAAGCTGAAGAGCGCTGGCTATCGCTTGATCTATCAGGTGCTTGATCAAGATATCGTGGTGTTCGTAGTCGCTATCGGGAAGCGTGAGCGAGAGGCCGCTTACGAGATTGCGCAAGACCGGCTGTCACCTCAGTCCTGAGCCGGTTCAATGCCTGCGATCCTCCGAAATCAGGCAGAAACTTGCAGCGCAATATATCCCTCACGGATAACTAAACGCCTTCACCAACGTCAACTCCCCCACCGCCCGCATCGGGATCAGAAACGTCTCCATCTTCTCGTTTGGTGTGCCTTCCTCAGTGATCACCGTTACCTGCGCAGTCGTCAGCGGTTGCGCGGCTTCATCCCCGCCATCTTCATCGCTGCGATACCCGCCACCGTAGTAGTTCACATACACCAGATACTGCCCCTTGATCGGCGCCGGCATGGCGAAGATTTCCGGGCCGTAGCCGGTGGTGACGTCGACGTCGAGGGCGCCGCCGTTGGGGGCGACGCGGTTGCCGTACCAGATGTGGGCGCCGTCGGGGGTGACGAGGTGCAGGTCGAGGTCGGTGCCGTCGCTGTCCCAGGCCAGCAGCACGCGCAGTTTTGGCGGGGTGGCGCCGCCACTGGTGTTGAGGAATTGGGTGCGGCGGCGTTGTTGGCCGTCGGGGCTGCGCACTTCGACGCTGTTGCTGCCGTTGGGGAAGGAGAACGGACGGTCGAAGCGGCCGGCGGCGTCGATTTTCAGCGGCATGCTGACGCCGTTGACGATCAGTCGACCGGGTTCATTGCTCTTCGGGCTGGCGTTGATCTGGCCGCTGATGCGCGCTGTGTTGGCTTGGCCGACCGGGGTGTTCACCGAGGAGGCCGGGTAGTTGACGGTCTGACGAAAGCTCTCGCCCTCGCCGCCCGGCGCGCCGGTGCGCCAGCCGCCAACCGGGGTGTCGAGTTTGATGCTGTCGGCGGCCATAGTCGGCGATAACGCGGTCAGCGTGCAGAGCAGCAACAAGACCTGTGGATAACGGAGTGTCATGGTCTATTCCAGCAAAAGGTGACGGGCGAGCCCTTCGATGTAGGTTTCATCCTGGCCGTTGGGATGTGCTTCAAAGGCCAGGTGCAGATATTCGTGGGTCAGGTCGAGGCGGTCCTGCAAGGTCAGTACGCCGCGCACATAGATGCGCTGGCGTTCGCGGTCGACGAAGGGGCGGCCGAACGCGAGTTTGCACACGGCGAACGTGCTGACTTCGTTGTAGCCGGTTTCGCTTTCCAGCTTCGGGCGCCAGCCGCGTCGCTGTTTTTGCAGCCAGTCTTGCGCGGCGGGCAGTGCTTCGCAGGAGGCGACCGGGTTATCCCAGCGGCTGAGGCTGGCGCGGGGATAGGCGTGCAGCAGGATTGCGTCGTAGCGCTGGCCGGCGTTGGCTTGTTCGACGGCTTGCTGCCAGGCCAATTTGTCCGGGCCAGGTTGGTCAGAGTGATAGGTGACGGTGCTGCCGGCCAACACCAGATCGGCCGTCCAGGCGGCGATGTTGCGCGATTGCACCGATGCCGGGCGCGGGGCGACCCGCTGGCGATTGCTGCTGTCGTCGATGCTCAGGCAATCGCCGTGGCGTGTGGCGTTTTGCAGCAAATAGGTACGGATCGCCACGGCCAGTGCTTTGGCGGCTTCGCCAGGTTCGGGTTTGGCTTCGCGATCAAGGACACGGGCAACGTATTCTTCGCGATCCAGCCTTGCGACGAGTTTGTCATTGAGCAGAAACAGTTCGCCGTCGCTGTGGATATCCAACGCGTTGCCGTTGGCGAAATCAACACGGTAGTCGCCCTGCAACGGGCCAGAAGTCACGACCCGTTCGCCAGCCAGAACCCGCACAACGGGATAGCGCGAGAACAGTCCGACTTCGACACAACGTCTCGTCTCTGCCGGCCACACAACTGGCAACACCGTCGCCAGTGCAGCACCGTAATGCCGTAAAACCATCTGACTGGTGCCGCGCCCACCGGCCCAAACCGGCGAGCCGTCCGCTGTCCATCCGGCAAATCCGCCCTGTCGCGACTGCCGGTCATGATCGCCGAGCCAGCTCCAGGTTTTCACCCGCAAGCGCCCGCCGAGCTCACCGACGACATTGCCGTCGGCAGCATTGAGCACCACGTCGAGCAATACGCGGCGCATCTGTTCTTGAGCTGGCAGCAACGCCAGAACGCCCAGCAGCTCACTCACCGAAACCCGCGTGGCCGGTTGCACCGACGGCAAATCCAGCAACCACAATGGCGCCTTTCGCGCCTGCCAGTAGGTTCGCCAATCGCTGGAAGAAATCCCCAACCGCGCCGGCTCGAAATACAGCCCACACGACTTCACCAACGCCTGATCCCGCTCGATCTTGCCGCCCGCCGAGCAGCAATAGACTTCCTCTTTCGACTGCCCGCGACATTCATATGCCGGCTCCCGAGCGCCGGTATCCACCAGCCACGCGTAGACAAACAGCTTCCAAAGACTGCCCAGCGGCGCATCCAGGGTCGAAGGCAACGGTTCACGAGCAATCAGTTGCGTCGTACTCAGCGACAACAGCTCACCTTTGTAAGCCACGCGCAGCGGCTCATCCTGCGCCGTCGCCAGCGCAGGAATCACACACATCAGCAGCCACAGCAACGGCCGGCTCATGTCAGTTGACCGTGACCTGACCAAGGGCAGCTTTCGCTTCCTGGGCCTGATGCTGTGGCGCGTAGACCTGAGTGAAACGCACCGGCGGCAGGTTGAACCGGCCCTTCTGCGAGAAGCGCACCAAATGGCGCAGACGCAACTCGCCGCTCAGGGCATCCACTGGCACCGCGTAGGCCAGTTGTCCCGGCTCGAAACGCGCCTTCTCCAGCGAGGTCGGTTCGGTGCCGTCCTTGCCCTGCAACTTGATGCCCCAGGTGGTGCGCTCGACATCGGCGCCCGGTGGCAGCGGCACTTCGAGCATGCCGTAGCGCAGCGGTTTGGGGGCTTTGCTGGTGAGGATCACTTCGTCCAGATACAGGCTGTCGCTGGACAGCGGTTTAGTGCCGACCGGCTCCAGTTTGAAAGTGAACGCTTCGTCGCCCGGCACCAATCGCGACAGGCGACGGGTGATGGTCACGGCCATCGGATCGACGGCCGGTTGCTGGGTCTGGAAGCTCAGCGCCGCACGCAGCGGACGCTCTTGAGTGCCAGACACCGACAACACACTCGGCACCGGCGTCGCGCCCTGCCACGTCCAGAACATCTCGCCGGTTGCGCCGTAGTTTTTCTTCCAGCCTTCACCCGGCATCAGCGCGATGGTCGGCGACGCCTGGGCGATGCTGCGCTGCAACCAGCTCAGCGCCAGCGCACGTTCGAGGGTCGATTGCTGTGGCAGCAGACGTTGCAACAACGCCGTGGCACGGGCCTGATCAAACGCTTGCAGCGACAGGTTCAGCGCTTCGGCAAACGGCTGCGAGCTCACGGCCAGACGCTGTTGTGCCGCACCCACCTGTCGACTGAAGGTTTCAGGCAAGGAGACTTTCGATTGCGTGGCCAGCGAGGCGGTCAAGACCCGCGCCGCCGCCAGACCCAAAGCCGAATCCGGATCGCTCATCACCAGGCTGTCCTGGCCGTCGTCCATCAGCGTCTCGGCATTACCTTCACCGGCCTTTGCCAGATCCTCCATCAAACCGCTGAGCAACGTGTTGACCGGCAAGCGCATTTGCTTGGCGAACGACAATATCAGCGCCCGTTTCAGCAACGGTGTGTTCGGCGCCTGTTTGGCGTAAACCTCCAACACTCGCTGCCAGTGCTCTGGCGGCAAGGTCAGTTCCAGCACCTGGCTGGCGTTCCAGTCAGCGTAGTAGGCGTACGCGGTGAGGAATGCATCGGGCTCACCGGCATAGCCCCACCAAGTGAAGCTCGCTGACGGCCCGGCCATTTGCACCAGACGTAGACGGCTGTTCTGCATGATCAGGCGCAAGCGATCACGGATCTGCGGGCTCGAGGCCAGCGACGGATAGGCGATGCTCAGCGGCAGCAAACGGCTGGCCGTCTGCTCGACGCCGCCGTACGGGTAGCTCAGCAGATCGTCGAGGGCGGAACGGAACAGCGCTTGCGGGCTGTCATCCAGGCGCAGGCGAATATCGGTGGCGTCCGCCGGCAGGCTCAACGCCGTGTCGCCGCTGGCTACATCAAGGCTTTGCGTCTGCGTCACTTGCCAGCCATCGCCGGTCGCGCTCAAGCGCACGGCCAAGGCATCAGCGATTTTGCCGTCCTGCACCAGTTCCGCTGTCCACTCGCCCGAAGCCAACGCAAATGCCGGCAGCGGCACATAGTTGATGCCGTTATTCAGGGTCACCGGCAGGCGTTGTTCGGCGCCGGCGTAATGGGTCACCAGCTCAGCCTTGACCGGTTTCTCGGCCTGACTGAAAGCGAATACACCGAGTTGCGGCTGATCGCCCTTACGGAATTTGCTCGGCCCGCTCCACTTCAGGTACAGCGGTTTTTCCGAACGGACGAACTGTTTCTTCTGCCCGACCTGACCGTCATCGGCAATCGCCCGGGCCGTGATGCGCCAGCGGGTCAGCGAGTCCGGCATTTTGAAAGTGAAACGGGTTTTGCCGTCGGCGCCGGTCAGCAACTCTGGTTGCCATGCGGCGGTGTCGACGTCTTCGCGACGCGGACGCTCCAGCACTTTCACGCCACGCTCACTGCGGTTGGCCTTGCCCGGCGCGCCAGGACTGCCCGGCAACGCCACGTCGTAACTGATGAACGACAGGCTGGCGCTGGTGCGCACGTTGTTGCGGCGCGGGTGGTAGAAGAACTGGTCGATGGTCGGCGCGACTTCCGGTTGCAGCGCGTAGACCATTTCATCGACGACGCTGACGGTCAGGTGCGCCGGTACGGCTTTGCCGGCGAACTGCGTGGTCAGGTCGACGGTGACGGTGTCGCCCGGCAGATACACCGTTTTGTCGGTGCTGATCGCCACGTCGATTTGCGGCGCGACCACTTTGATCCCGGCATTCTGGAAGCTGTACTGACCGCCCTTGGTGTACAGCACGGAGAAGGTCAGGTTCGGCGCAAAGTTGTCCTTCACCGGGATGCGTGCGCGGTATTGGGTGTCGCTGAGTTTTTCCAGTTTCAGCCAGTCGCCGCCCTTGGCCAACAGCGCGGTGGCTTCGACCTTGTCGCGCTCCAGCGACAGCAAGGCATCGCTGACCGGTTCCGGGAAGGTGATCAGCGCCAACGCTTCATCGCCAGCCTTGTACTCGGGTTTATCGAGGACAATTTCCACGGTGCCCGGCACGGCTTTGACGCCGTCGCCGGTGACCGAATGCGCAGTAGCGCCGAGGACGCGACCGTGCTGATCTTTCAAGGTCAGGTTGTAGGTGCCCGGACGTTCAAAAGCGAGGCTGAAGCCTTTATCGCTGGCCGCCAGTTTACCTTCGCCCGTGCTCTGATCCTCCAGACGCACCCAGCCATAAGTGCTCGGCGTCACGGCTTTGCTTTGCTCGCTGCCACCTTCGTTGGCGTAGCTGAACGCGACTTTGTCGTTGACCGCACTGAAGCGTTGCGGCGCGCTCAAGCGAAAACTCGCGGCGCCACGGTCGATAAGGATTTCCTTGGTGGTCTTGACCCGATACGCCGCTCCATCGCTGGCAAACACGGTGAGCATGTAGCGGCTCGGTTTGTCGGCGGCCGGCAGGTCGAGGCTGGCGTTGCCCTTGCTGTCGGTGGTCAATTCGGTGCTGGTCAATTCCACCGGGAATTGCCCCAGGTATTGCAGTTCGTTGTCGACCATCGACAGTTGCTGGGCGCGCAGGCTCAGGGTCAGTTTGGCGTTGGCCACCGGTTTGCCGTCCGGGTACAGCAACACCAGACTGCCTTTGACCGGTTCGCCGGTGCGGTAATCCTGCTTGGCCAGATTCAGCGAGATTTCGAAGTGCGGCTTGATGTACTCCGCCACACGGAACGCACTGCTGTACGCCTGGTCCTTGTAGTTGAAACGGAGCTCATAACCACCGGCCACGGCGTTGTCCGGCAACTGGAAACGGCCCTGAGTGCCGGCCTTCGAATCGAGCTTCAGATCCATTCGTTGCAGTTCGGTGCCGGTGGCGTCGAGCACGCTGACATTGACGTCCGCCGCACCCGGCAGCACCGAATCCCGTGCGTTCTTGAACTCACGACCGACGATCTTCAGCGACACCCAGTCGCCCGGGCGATACAACGGGCGGTCGGTGAACGCATAGAGCTTGGTGTCGTAGATTTCGCTGTCGTAATAGAAGTTTTCCGAGACGAACACCCCGCCCTCTTCGTCCTCGCCGATCACGAATGAACGCTCAGGGCTGACGTGTTTCAGGCGCAGCAAACCATCCGCATCAGTAGCACCGCTGCTCATCACGCCGAGGCCGTCAGTCCACAGCACATTGACCTTCGGCACCGAACTGCCTTCATGTTTGCGCGCAGCCCAGACCAGTAATTCATCACCGGCAATTTTGCTCACAGCCACGGTGTTGGAGACGAAAACCATGGTGGTCGCGCGGTACTTGCCGATCAGCGCTTCGACCAGGTACAGACCGGGTTTCAGGTTGCCCAGCGGAATGTAGACGTTGCCCGGCGCGACGCTGACGAAATCGCTCGAAGACCCGGCCAGATTGACCCCGGCCGGCGGCTGGATCGGCTTGGCCTGCCACAGCGGATAACGGAACTGGCTGACCACCGGCAGACCCGGAATCAGCGCGAATTGCGGTTGCGCGTCATACGGGGTCGGTGCGGCGATGGCGTTGCCCATCTTCAGTTCCGGCACTTCCTCGGTGACCTGTTTGCGCGACTCGTAAGAGAACGCGCGCTGCATCACCCGCCGCGATTTGCGGTACCAGTTGTCCCACAGGTACGCGAGGGTATTGGACAGACCTTCGCCCTTGAACTGGCCGTCGCTGACCACGCGGTGCAGGTTCTTCTGGCGCTTGAGGAAATCCAGTGGTTTGTCGATGCGGTACACGCGAATGTCGGCGCCGCCGTAAGGTTCCATGCGGAAACGACGGTAGTCACGGCCCGGTGCTTCGAGGCGCACCATCGCCTGTTCGTCCGCCGCAAAACTGCTGTCGGCCAGCAGGAAGAAGCTTTCACCGGACACCGGCGTGTAGCCGCTCGGCTCCACCGAATCGTCGGCATTAACAGTCGCCAGCGGCAGCAGCAGTGCCAGCAACAGAGGAATTTTTGCGCAGAGTCGCAACATGCGGGCACCGGTCATTGGGAGAGAAAGTTCAGTCGATAGACGCCGATGAAGTTGGGGTTGGCTGCGTCGGGTATCCATCGGGTGTCCTTCCATGTCATGAGTTGCTGCAGGCTTGCCGAACGCATGCCGTTGTCAGTAGGGGTGGTGGTGCCAGTGTGATAGGCGATGTAGCGGCCCATCCAGATCATCAGGTGCTGGTCGTCGCCCTGATCGAAAAACATCAGGTCGCCGGGGCGTGCCTGAGACACGTCGCGGCTGACCAGATGACTGTTGAACTGAATCAGTTTGATCGCGTTGACGTACGGCCCGACCTTGCCGCCGCCCTGTTGCCATTGCTGGGCGAGCTTGCGCTGGTCATCGTTCAGCGACAGCTCCGGCGGCAGATAGCGGTTGGACAGGCCGTTGCTGCGCAGCCATTTGTTGTCATGGACTTTCAGCGCTTCGTTGGCAGCAAAACGCACCAGGCCGGCGCAGTCCTGCTGGTACCAACGCGGGCTCGGGCCCTGGCTCAGTTGCTCTTGGGCGATGCGTACGAACCAGGCACGAAAGACCTGGGACTGCGCCGGATCAAGCGCCGGTGCCTCCATGGCGCGGGCACCCGCGCTGAGCAACAGCGCGAGCAAGCCGAGGCTGCGGATCAGTGTCGTCACAGCGCTTTCCATTCCAGCGGCAGCCATTGCCAGTGGCCATCGGGCTCGCTGCCTTCGGGCAACGTCAGGGCATATTTGCCGTAACCGCCGAGGGTGCGCAGTTTCGGGATCAGGTAGGTTTGCGCGGCGTTGTAGAACACCGGTTCCATGTCCTGCGGCAGGCTGTCGAGGGTTTCCTGCTGCATCAGTTGCGCCATCGAGTCAGGGCCGAAATAGATCGGCATCAGTACGTCTTTGGGCAGCACATCGGCCATCGGCGGGAAGCGTTTGTCGAGGGTGCCGAGCGCTTTGTCGACCAGTTTGTCGTCGAGGGAAAACAGCAGCGTCGAACCGTGGCGGGCGAGGCTGACGTTCATGAACGCCCGGCCACTGATCGCGTCCGGGTTCTCGGCGGTTTTTGCTGCGTATGGGCCGAAATTCGAGCTGACCTGACGCCGCCAGACGTGGCTTTGGCCTTCTTGCTTCTCGATCACCGGGAAGACACTTTCTTCGACGTTTGGCTCGAAGGCGCCGACCATCGAGCCAAACAGTTTGCCGAGATCGCCGTCGAGTTTGCTGTTGTCCTCATCCTTCAAACTGGCGACCAACAATGGCGTGTACAGCCGCGAATCGGCGTACCAGCAAAGGCCCGCCGCGCCAGCCACGTGCTCGGTGAGTGTCTGCGCTACCGCCTCTTCGGCGCCGAGTTTCACCAGCAGCGGTTTCTGCGGTTCGGCCGCCACCGGCAAGGTCACACAGGCACTGGCGCCCAGCGGCATGGCTCGCCACACCGGTTTGAAATCGAAGTCCGGCTGGTTGTCCAGCTCGTCCATGGCCAGGTAGCTGTGCCAGCCCTTGTCGTCCATGTCGAAACGCAGCCCGGCGAAGTTCGGGATAAAGCGCTGATACCCCATGGCGAGCACGCTGGAATTCACCGACAGGCGTTGTTTGATCTCTGGCGCCTTGGCCGGCAAGCCGAACGCTTGCGGGAACAGTTTGTCGCCATTGAGCAGTGCCGCCAGCGCTTGAGGCGAAACGTGCCCCCACTCTTCGGACGGGCCGTTTTCTGCCTCGTAGTATTTCGAAGGGTTGGACAGCACCACCAGTTTGTCGCCGTGCGAGGCGAACAACAGGGATTTACTGGCGTTGTAGCTGAGCTGATAAAGCGGCACCTCGTCGCTGCCGACTTCAAGTTTGCCGAACACGCTGAGTTGCGTGTCATCCAGCGCCACTTTCGCCAGCGGCTCCAGCATTTTCGCCAGCCCGCCGCGATCCATCACCAACAGGAAATCCTTCAACCGGCCATCAGCCCCGCGCCATAGCGCTACGTCCGCCGGTTGATCAAAAAGCTGTTCGATCAGGCTGTCCTGCAATTTCAGATCATGCTCGTAGATGATCCGGCGCAGGCTGCCGATCAGCCCGAGTCGGTCGCCGTGGGTTTCGTAATAGAAGACGAAATCTTCGGTGAGCGTGGCTTTGAGGAACGGCACCGTCAGCAGGTCTTTGGGCAACTGGCTCAGGGAGCGGGTTTCCAGCAGCGCATCGGGACGGCTCAGGCCGAGCTTGTCACTGGCAAGCTCGGCCGGCGGTGTTTTGGGCTTGAGCAGCAGCCAGCCAAAACCACCCGCCACGCCGGCCACCAGGCATAGCCCGATCAGCAGCGCCGGCCAGCGTCGGGAAGGTTTGCCGGCCGGTGTCGGGACGGCCGGAGAAGCAGCGTTATCACTCATATTCACAAAACCCGAAGTTCATCCGTGTTGCGGGATGCTTAATAGTTGAAAGTCTTGACCAGCAGCAGATCACCGATCGCCCTCAGGGGCACGATGAACGTCTCGCGTTTTTCGTCGACAGTGTTTTCGTTGAGTACCAGCGTGATTTGCGAGGTGATCACCTCGTTCTGGTTGCTGGTCTCCTCGAAGTTATAGCCGCCGTTGCCGAAGTTGCCCCAATAGTTGACGTAAACCAGATAGGTACCGTGCAACGGAGCCGTCATGGTGAACATTTCCGGGCCGGGGCCATCGACGCCATCCGGGTCCAGACCGCCGCCATTGCTCAGCGCCGGCCGCGCCCAGAACGCATGTTGGCCGTCGGGTGTGACAATGTGCAGATCGAGTTCGGCTTTCGGATCGTCCCACCCCAAGACAAGACGAATTCTCGCCGGCGTGCGCAGGTTATTTGCTTCATAAAATTGCACGCGCTTGAGCGACTGGCCCTCGGCGCTGATCACTTCGACACTGTTGGAACCGGCGCCGAACGCGTACGGCCGGGCGAAACGGCCCTGGTCATCGGTGTACAAATTCAGCGGATTGCCATTCACGGCGAGACTGTGCGGCGGGCGCATGTGGCCGACGGCCTTGAGCTGGCCTTGAATCATCGTGCGATTGCGCTGGATACCGCGATCGATCGGCGGCGTCGGATAGGCGACTTGCGGGTTTTCGCTGCGATCAAGCAACCCGTGATAGCGCCAGCCGCCCACCGGTTCCGACAACTCGGCACTCGGCGCAGCCCACAGCGCAGGCGCACAGGCCAACCCGATCAGCAGCCAAAGAAATGAACGCATGTAACGCCTCCTGCCATGCCTGAACGAAACCTTGCACCCGATCCTCGGTACTTCACAGCGGTGGAAACTGCGTTTCGTCTGAAAGACCCGTGACTGCCAGGTCGTAGAAGGCGCGAAGAGTAGCGATTTAGTAGTTTTTTAACAATCGGATACATCTGCTTTTGCGGTGGGAATCACGCACATTTATTGGGTGTGAGCCGAATAGCGGGCTTATTCGGCTCACGAAATGAGCCGAATAAGCAGCCTGATCCAATCACCCCACGCGAAATGGCCAATCCTGGCTGGCAAGACCTCCGGTTTTGCCTTGGCCAGAGGCATGACTGGCGCGAACTCAAAGCACTATTTCAACTGGAGCTCAAGGTCATCTCATGGTCAACTACTGCCAGAAAAACCGTCGGCAAGGACGGTAGGAGACCAGAGGTGGACCTGTGAAGCTGCGCAAACTGAAATTAAAGGATTTCCGTCGATTCGAAGAGATCGAAATCGATTTCCATCCTGAACTGACGGTCATTGCCGCACGTAACGGGCAAGGTAAAACTACAATTCTTGAGGCCATCGCAACCGCTCTTGGACCATTTGTCGGTGCTTTTGATATGGGAAAATCCAAACATATCGAGCGGACAGACGCTCGTTATGTGCGTCTGGGCAACAGTTTCGAAAATGAACAAAACTTTCCTGTCATTATCGATGCAGCGCTTGAGGAGCCAGATATCGAGTGGCAAAGAGCATTGCATGGCCCCAAAAGCCGTACTACGACAAAAGAAGCATCCGCTCTGGCGAACTGGGGCAAAAAACTCCAGGACTCGCTGCGTTCCAAAGTAGCAACAGCCTTGCCGCTGGTTAGCTATTACCCTGCCGGACGATTGTGGATAACCCATAACAATAGCTCGCGTAAAGCCGTGGTTAGCGCCAGCCGAACCATGGGCTATGAAGACTGCCTGTCCTCTGCTTCCAACTTTGTACAAATGCAGCAATGGATGCGCAAGGCGACAATGGCACTTCTCCAGCAGCGGGAATTACCGGGGTATGAAGAGTCAGATCTACAACCCAGAATCGCCGGGATTCAAAATGCCGTGAATCTGGTTCTGGAGAATGAAGGGTGGAGTAACTTTCATTACAGCCTCAGTTTCGAAGATCTCGCAATGTCCCACCCAGATCATGGACTGTTACCTATCAGCCTGCTCAGCGATGGTGTTCGAGCCATGATTTCGCTTACCGCCGACATGGCCTTTCGTTGTGCACGCTTGAATGGTCAGTTTCAAGATCAGGCGCCTTTGCTGACAGAAGGCATTGTTCTCATTGATGAAGTCGACCTGCATCTGCATCCTGCCTGGCAACAACAAGTTCTGGCAGCCTTACGCAGGGCATTTCCCAAGATCCAGTTCATCGTGAGCACGCATAGTCCTCAAGTACTGACCACCGTGAACCGTGAACAGATCCGTGTGATTCATAGAGACGAACAAGGATGGATCTCGGAACAACCGGCAATGAGTCCTTTGGCACAGAAGTCAGGAGATGCCCTGGCCGGGGTCATGAATGTGAGCACCCGTCCACCGATGCCGATAGTCGAAACAGCGCACGCCTATGAACAGCTATTTCGAGATGGCGCGGGCATGACTCCGCAAGCGCAACAGTTGAAACAGGAACTGGACGAAGCGGGTTATGAAATCTCCGAAGCCGATATGACGCTCTGGACATTCCTTGCGGCGCAAGTCAGGAAGACGCGCAATGATTGAGTTGGCTCACAACCCCGTAATGCCGCAAGCGCTTCTGGACTTCAATGCTGCCTATCCACAAGCAGGGCCAAATGAATTCGATGGCGCTGCTTTTCACTTGGTGAAAAAAATCGTGAAGGCAAGTCTCCATCACGATCAGGGTGGGCTTTGTGCCTACTGCGAAACGCCATTGGAAGCCGATACCGGACAAATCGACCACATCAAGCCCAAGCGCGGCAATGATGGGCATCCTCACTTGACGTTCACCTATACCAACTATGCACACGGATGTATTCGGTCAGATGGATGCGGCCAACGAAAGGGTGACCGGCTCCTTCCGATTGAGCCTGCACCCGGCTGTAACGAACAGTTCTCACTGTCGTCGGATGGCTCACTGGAGCCTATGCCTACTCTCAGCAGAAGGGAGAAGCATGTGGTTCGTCAAACGAGAGACATGCTTGGCCTTCAAAGCGCTGCGCTCGTTCTTGAACGGGAAAAATGGATAAAAGCCTTTGTTAGCCTGCTGCAAGAACAACCTCTGGTCGCGAATGATTTTTTGAAGGAGGCACCTTTCCGCTACATATTGCTTCGTTTGATCAGCTAGATATTTCGTCATACCCGATCATTAACGCGTCCCCGCTCATTTGCCCATAAACCCCCTATCTGCTAGTGTCGCGCCGGTTTAACGTCAACCGGAAATAGCCGCCATGGCCCGCAAAAAAGCTGCACTGGATTTCGAACAGTCCCTCGCCGACCTGCAAACATTGGTCGAGCGTCTGGAGAACGGTGAATTGTCGCTGGAAGACTCGCTGACCGCTTTCGAGCAGGGCATCGGGCTGACCCGTGACTGCCAGGCAGCGCTGGCCCAAGCCGAGCAAAAGGTGCAAGTGCTGCTGGAGCGTGATGGCGAACTCGCCGAGGAACCCTTCGACGCGGAACAGCCAGAATGATTGCAGCGTATTCGGCGACCAGCCAGGCCCGGGTCAACGCGGCACTGCAAAGCCTGTTCGACGCCCCTTTGCCGGAACTGGCGCGCCTTTACGAAGCGATGCGCTACAGCGTGATGAACGGCGGCAAACGCGTGCGTCCACTGTTGGCCTACGCCGCGTGTGAAGCGCTCGGTGGCAAGGCTGAGCAGGCCAACGGCGCAGCGTGCGCCGTTGAACTGATCCACGCTTACTCGCTGGTGCACGACGATTTGCCGGCAATGGACGATGACGATCTGCGTCGCGGCCAGCCGACCACGCACAAAAAATTCGATGAAGCCTGCGCGATACTCGCCGGTGACGGCTTGCAAAGCCTGGCGTTCAGCGCCCTGCTCGCCCCCCACCTGAGCGATCTGAGTGCCGACATTCGCCTGCAAATGGTCACTGCGCTGGCTCACGCCGCAGGCCCAGCGGGCATGGTCGGTGGCCAAGCCATCGACCTCGGCTCGGTGGGGCTGAAGCTCGATCAGCAAGCCCTCGAACAAATGCACCGGCACAAGACCGGCGCGCTGATCGAAGTCAGCATCAAACTCGGCGCCCTGGCCAGCGGCCGTGCCGAGCCGGATGAACTCAAGGCCCTGCAGACTTATGCACAAGCCATCGGTCTGGCCTTTCAGGTGCAGGACGACATCCTCGACGTCGAAAGCGATACCGCCACCCTCGGCAAGCGCCAGGGCGCCGACATTGCCCGTGACAAGCCGACCTACCCGGCCCTGCTGGGTCTGGACGCGGCCAAGGCCTATGCCCTGGAGTTGCGCGATCAGGCTCTGCACGCCCTGCGACCGTTTGACGCGGCAGCCGAGCCTTTGCGCGAGCTGGCCCGGTATATCGTCGAGCGCCGCCACTGACGGCATATCCGCCAAAGAAGACCAACGCGTGGGCAGGGGGCGATGCATCAGGTAAACTGCCGCCTCTTCTATACCTATAACGATTCGCCTGATGCCCACGACGTTTCATGAGATTCCCCGCAAGCGCCCGACCACGCCCCTG